>NZ_JBQYSN010000108.1:0-15356 GCF_052686535.1 Agrobacterium sp. DKPNP3
GCATCGTCTTGATCGCCGCATGCTTGTGCCAGGCCTGGCGCAGGGCCCCACACTCAACCATGCGCCGCACCCGGTAAATGTCGATGACCGAAGACATGGTGGGCACGGCAACAAAGACGCCACGATTGGCTTCATGACGCAGCAGCCCATCCTTCGTCAAAAGGCGGAATGCTTCGCGCAGAGAGTTGCGGGAGACATCAAAACGTTCGCTGAAGGCCGCCTCTGAAAGGCGCTGCCCCGGCGCCAGCTCACCAGATATCAGCAGGGTGCGAATACCCTTGGCCAATCGATCCGCAAGCGGCAGACCTTCTATCGTTTCCGTCATGGCGCTCCTTTCTGAAGAGCAATGCAGCATCGGGAATTCCGTGACAGGCATGTTCAGACACGGCTATGTTCTGCCCATAGCACAAAGCATTAGCAAAGCACGAAAAAAACGTGGTGAATTCATGCGCATAACGTCCAACAAATAGACAAAATGAGAGAACGATTATTATTTATTGTTGAACAATATTGACAATTTCACAGAACACGACAAACTCTTGCCATAAAGCATCCGCGAGGGGCGGATAGCGATAGGAGCGGAGAAAATCCATGGAGCAGAAAAAGCTCACACCGACTGCCGATCTAAAAATGTCAAAACGAGCTTCGCTTCTGGGAGCGATCTTCCTGATGGCGACCTCCGCCATCGGTCCGGGCTTCATCACGCAAACGGCGACTTTCACCACGCAGCTGGGCGCTGCCTTCGCCTTCGGCATTCTTGCGTCCATCCTCATCGACTTCGTTGTTCAGCTCAACATCTGGCGCATTGTTACGTTGACGCGTATGCGCGCATCCGACATCGCCAATGCCGCCATTCCCGGTTCCGGTTATCTCCTGGCCATCCTCGTCATTGTTGGCGGCTTGTTTTTCAACATCGGCAACATTGGCGGCACCGGACTTGGCCTAAACGCCATTTTCGGGCTTGATCCGAAAATCGGCGGCGCCATCAGTGCCGTTTTCTCCATCGCCATTTTCGTTTCCAAGCGGGCGGGCCTTGCGGTCGACCGTTTCATCATCTTCGCCGGCATCCTGATGATCGTGCTCACGCTCTATGTGGCCTTCGTTTCCGCGCCGCCAGTGGGCGACGCTTTCCGCCAGACCTTCCTGCCAGACACGATCAATTTCGCCACCATCACCACCATCGTCGGCGGCACTGTTGGCGGCTACATCACCTATTCCGGCGCACATCGGCTGCTGGACCGCGGCATGGTCGGCATCGAAAACCTGCCGGCCGTCAATCAGGCCGCTTTGACCGGCATCGCCGTCACCGGCGTCATGCGCTATGTGCTGTTCCTCGCCATTCTCGGCGTCGTCGCCAGCGGTGTCATCATCGACACCTCCAGTCAGGCTGCCAACCCTGCCGCACAGGCTTTTCGTTCGGCCGCCGGCGACCTTGGCTTCCGGCTTTTCGGCATCATCTTCTGGGCCGCAGCCATCACCAGCGTCATCGGCGCGGCCTATACCTCCGTTTCATTCCTGCCAGTCTTCAAACAGGACATGACGGAACGCGCCCGCAACATGGCAACGGTGGTTTTCATCGCCGTCTCGCTCGTCTGCTACCTGCTGATCACGACGCCGCCCGCCGCCATGCTGGTCTTCGTCGGTGGCCTGAACGGCCTCATTCTACCCATCGGCCTCAGCATCTTCCTGTTTGCCGCATGGAAACGTGAAGACCTGATGGGTGGCCACCGCTACTCGCGTGTTCTGCTGGTGCTCGGCGTTCTGACTTGCGCATTGACATGGTACATGGGCTACAAGTCTGCTGGCACCATCTTCGGCCTGCTCGGCCTGTAAGCAAGAAATCAAAAAGGGAGGCAAACATGGCCGCTATCGATCTCAACAGCGATCTTGGCGAAAGTTACGGCGCATGGCGCATGGGGGATGACGAGGCAATGCTCGCCATCGTTTCCAGCGCCAACATCGCCTGCGGATTTCACGCAGGCGACCCGGCCGGTATCTACCGCACCGTAAAGGCCGCTGCCGAAAAGGGCGTGGTTGTTGGCGCCCATGTCTCCTATCCTGACCGCGTCGGCTTCGGCCGCCGCGATCTGGACGCCACCTCGGAAGAACTGATTGCCGATGTCATCTACCAGATCGGCGCACTGAAGGGTGTTGCCGCCGCGGCCGGAACCACAGTGCGTTACGTCAAGCCACATGGCGCGCTCTATAACCGCATTGCCAATGACGCAAAACAGGGACAGGCCGTCATCGACGGCATCAAGGCAATCGATCCTTCACTGGTGTTGATGGGCCTTGCCAACGCGCCCATCCTCGATCTCGCCCGCAAATCCGGTCTTGCCGTCGTTGCCGAAGCCTTCGCCGACCGCGCCTATACGCCTCAGGGCCAGCTCGTCTCCCGCCGCGAAGCCGGGGCCGTGCTGCATGACGCGACAAAAATCGCCGACCGCATGGTGCAGCTTGCCCGCGAAGGCACGTTGGAGGCAATCGATGGCAGCGTCATAAAAATCGAGGCGCAATCCATCTGCGTGCATGGTGACAGCCCCGGTGCGGTCGCGATCGCCCAGGAAATCCGCCGTCGCTTCGAGGCTGATAGCATCGACATCCATTCCTTCGCATCCGATCGCTGAAAGGGTAGCCGATGACGATACCAACATCCTATCTCAACCACACGGATGCAGAGGCCGCACGAAAGGCCCGTGCGACCTATCGCGACGGCCTTGTCGCCCCCACCTCAGGCATTGCACCCGGCTTCACGCAGGCGAACATGATCGTACTGCCGCGTGACTGGGCTTTCGATTTTCTGCTTTATGCGCAACGCAATCCAAAACCCTGCCCAGTCCTCGATGTTTCCGATCCCGGCTCGCCGACCACGCTTCTGGCTCCCGGTGCCGACCTCAGAACAGACCTGCCGCTCTACCGCATCTGGCGGGATGGCAAGCTTGCCGAGGAAACGGCCGACGCAACGGCCGCCTGGGCGGAGCGCGACGATCTCGTTGCCTTCCTGATCGGCTGCAGCTTCACTTTCGAGACGCCGATGGTGGAAGCGGGCATCGAAATCCGCCACATGACCGACAAGAGCAACGTTCCGATGTATCTGACCAACCGACCCTGCCGTCCGGCCGGTCGGCTGAAGGGCAATATGGTCGTTTCCATGCGGCCGATCCCGGCGTCGCGCGTGGCCGATGCTGCCACGATTTCCGGGCGTTTTCCGGCTGTGCATGGCGCGCCGGTACATGTCGGCGCACCGGAGGAGATCGGCATTTCCGATCTTGCAAAACCTGATTTCGGCGATGCCGTACGGATCGAACCCGGTGAGGTGCCGGTGTTCTGGGCCTGCGGCGTGACCCCACAGGCCGCCGTGATGGCGTCCGGTGTTCCCTTTGCCATTACCCATGCGCCGGGCCACATGTTCATCACCGACATTCCCGACACCGCCTATCACGCGTGAGGATATGATGCGTTTTCTCCCCGTCAGCCTCACCACGATTCTTGTCGAACTCGCCGACCTCGATGAAACGCTGGCGCTGTTCGCCTCGCTTCAGAGTGATCCGGTCGAGGGCATCGAAGAGACGGTGCCGGCTGCACGTACCCTGATGATCCGTTTCCGCCCCGAAAAAATCGGCGCGCAGATGCTGGCGGCGCAGCTTGCAAGCCGCGACCTCTCGGCAAAGATAGCACCTTCGGACAATCTCGTGGAAATTCCCGTCCATTATGATGGTGAAGACCTCGCCGACGTTGCCGACCTAACGGGCCTGAGCATCGAAGAGGTTATTCGCCGGCACACCGAAAGCGAATTCACCGTCGCCTTCTGCGGCTTCGCCCCCGGGTTCGGTTACCTTGTCGGCGGTGATCCCGCGCTGCATGTGCCGCGCCGGCAAAGCCCGCGCACCCGTATTCCGGCCGGCTCCGTAGCATTGGCCGGTGCCTTTAGCGGCATCTACCCGCAAAACAGCCCCGGCGGCTGGCAGATCATCGGCACGACGCCGGTGAAGATGTGGGACATTGACCGCGATCCGGGCGCGCTCTTCCAGCCGGGCTACCGTGTGCGTTTCTTCGACATGAACAAGACCGGTCGAACGGTCGATATCGCAGCTCCGGCACCGGACAGGAAATTACCAAAAAAGGACCGCCCGCATTTCGAGGTGCTTGCCGCGCCGATGCCAGCCATCTTTCAGGACCTCGGCCGTTTCGGCCAGACCGGGCAGGGTGTCTCCGCGTCAGGCGCGCTGGATCGCGGTTCGTTCAATGCCGCAAATCGCATCGTCGGCAATCCGGTCAACACGGCCTGTCTCGAACTGACGCTCGGGGGTTTTTCTTTCAGGAGCGCATGCCGAGCAGTCATTGGCACAGCCGGCGCTCCTTGCCCCATCACCATTACGGCGGCAGATCGCAGTTTCGTGGCAGAGACCTATGCACCGGTTTCCCTTGAGGCCGGTGACGTGGTGACCTTCGGCCAACCGCCTAAGGGCATGCGCTGTTATCTTGCCGTGCGTGGCGGGTTCGATATCGAGCCGGTTCTCGGCAGTTTTGCAACCGATACACTGGCTATCGTCGGCCCCGATCCGGTTGGTGCAGGCACCATTCTGCCGCTCAAGGGTGAGAAATCCGGTTTATCCAGCGTATCGATCGACGAGGTTTCAGCTTTCGAGCCGCCGGCAATGGGCGAGGTCGTGACACTGGACGTGGTCCTCGGCCCCCGAACCGACTGGTTTACGCAAGAGGGTCTCGATACGCTGACCAGCCAGCTCTGGCAGGTCACCCCGCAGTCGAACCGAGTCGGCATTCGACTTGCCGGCGAAGTGGCGGTGGAACGCAAGGACAGCGCCGAATTGCCGAGCGAAGGCACGGCAACGGGCGCGATCCAGATTCCCCATAGCGGCCAGCCGGTTCTTTTCCTTGCTGATCACCCCCTGACCGGTGGTTATCCCGTCATCGGCGCAGTGGCCGAATATCATCTCGATCTTGCCGGGCAGATCCCGGTCAACGCCAAAATCAAATTCCGCCCGATCGGCCCCTTTGCCGAAATCGCAGCGAAAAACACATAGTTCGGAGGAGAAAAGCGATGAAAAAAGTGCTGATTGCCAATCGCGGCGAGATCGCGGTGCGCATCATCCGCGCCTGTCGCGATTACGGCCTGCAATCGGTCGCCGTTTATGCCGACCCCGATCAGGACGCGCTTTTCGTCCGGCTGGCGGATGAGGCCTACGCGCTGGAGGGCGTGCGCCCCGCCGAGACCTATCTCGACATCGCCAAGCTGATCGCGATTGCCAAACGCGCCGGTGCGGACGCCGTGCATCCTGGTTACGGATTCCTGTCCGAGCGGGCGGAATTTGCGCAGGCCGTCATCGATGCCGGTCTGATCTGGATCGGCCCCGACCCTCATGTCATCGAGGCGTTAGGCGATAAGGTCGAGGCACGGCGCATCGCCACGGGCGTTGGTGCGCCGCTGGTTGCTGGCAGTGATGGCCCCGTCTCTTCCGCCGCGGAAGTCACCGCCTTTGCCGAACAGCACGGCCTGCCGGTCGCCATTAAGGCTGCCCATGGCGGTGGCGGGCGCGGCCTGAAGGTCGCGTGGAAGATGGAAGAGATCGCCGATCTCTACGAATCCGCGGTGCGCGAGGCAACTGCCGCCTTTGGCCGCGGTGAATGTTTTCTTGAACGTTTCCTCGACCGGCCGCGCCATATCGAAGCGCAGGTTCTGGCCGACAAACACGGCAATGTGCTTGTCCTAGGCACCCGCGACTGCTCACTGCAACGACGGAACCAGAAACTGATCGAAGAGGCGCCTGCCCCGTTCCTGTCCGATGAACAGCGGCAGAAAATCCACGCGGCCGCAAAGGCGATCTGCGCTGCCGCCGGTTATTCCGGCGCCGGCACCGTTGAATTCCTGCTCGGCGTCGATGGCACGATTTCCTTCCTCGAGGTCAATACGCGCCTGCAGGTGGAACATCCCGTCACCGAGGAAACCACCGGCATCGATCTCGTCATCGAACAGTTCCGTATTGCCGAAGGCCAGAAGCTGCGTGTCCTCGAAACACCCGAACCACGCGGCCATTCGATGGAATTCCGTATTAATGCCGAAGACCCTGGCCGCGGTTTCCTGCCGACGCCCGGCTCAATTTCGGTTTTCGATGCCCCCTCTGGCCCTGGCATTCGCATGGATAGCGGCGTCGTGAGCGGCTCCAGCGTGCCTGGTGTGTTCGACTCGCTCATGGCGAAACTCGTCGTGACAGGTGTCGACCGCGATCAGGTTTTGCGCCGTGCCCGCCGCGCGCTGAAGGAGTTCCGTATCGAGGGTATCGCGACCGTACTGCCGTTCCATCGCGCCGCGATCGAGACGGATGATTTTATCGGCACGGATGGGTTCAAGGTTCACACCCGCTGGATCGAAACCGATTTCGCGGCCATGCCCGACGCCATGGAGCGCCCGGCACCGGCCGACGACCCTTCTATGACCCGCACCTATCTCGAAATCGACGGCAAGCGTGTTTCGGTCGGGCTGCCGAGCATTCTACTCTCCAGCCTCGGCACCGTTAGCGGAGGCAATGCAACCACGTCTGCGGCCGCGACCAAGGAAAAGGAGGGCGAAATCACCGCCCCCGTTTCCGGCACTCTGCAATCCTTCAAGGTAAAAGACGGCGACACTGTCTCAAAAGGCGATCTTCTGGCGGTCATGGAAGCCATGAAGATGGAGACGCAGATTGTCGCCACCAAGGCCGGCAAGGTTCGCCTCATCGGCAAGGAAGGCGACTATCTGCAGGCGGGAACGGCGGTGCTCGAAATAGCCGGCTAATATACGCCGGCGCGTCGGCCTCCCAATCCCAGATCGCCCGGCACCGGCGGCGGAACCCTTTCGTCACCGGGCCGTTTATGGCGCGACCTGCTAACCATTGTGAGGGACAAATGGCCGGACGCACCTTGCTTCAATTCTTCCACTGGTATTATCCGGACGGAGGCAAATTATGGAGCGAGGTTGCAGAGAAGGCCGAAATCCTTGCCAAAATGGGCGTCACCGACGTCTGGCTGCCGCCCGCCTATAAGGGCGCAGCCGGCGGCTATTCGGTTGGATATGACACCTACGATCTCTTTGACCTCGGCGAATTCGACCAGAAAGGCACGGTTGCCACGAAGTATGGTGACCGCGGTGCCCTTGAGCATGCTGCAAAGACACTGAAAGAGAATGGCATCCGTGTCATTCATGACGTCGTCCTCAATCACAAAATGGGAGCGGATGAAAAAGAAAACGTCCGTGTTCGCCGAGTCAATCCCGATGATCGTACCGAAATCGACGATGAGGACTTTCCCGCCCTCGCCTATACGCGCTTCACCTTTCCTGGCCGGGGCGGCACACACTCCAAGTTCATCTGGGATCACAGGTGTTTCAGCGGCGTTGATCACATCGAGGAACCGACAGAGAACGGCGTCTTCCGCCTCGTCAACGACTATGGCGACGGTGAGTGGAACGAGGAAGTCGATCAGGAGAACGGTAATTTCGACTATCTCATGGGCGCTGACGTCGAATTTCGCAACAAGGCCGTCTATGAGGAGTTGAAATATTGGGGCCGTTGGCTCTCCGAGCAGGTTGAAGTGGATGGCTTTCGCCTCGACGCTGCGAAACATATCCCGGCCTGGTTCTTCCGCGACTGGGTGGGGCATATGCGTGAGGCGATCAACCCCGATCTTTTCGTCGTAGCAGAATATTGGCACCCAGACCTGGAGGCGTTGAAAAGCTATCTTGAACTCGTCGACAAGCAGTTGATGCTTTTCGACGTCGCTCTGCATCATAGCTTCCATGAGGCTTCGAAACAGGGTGGCGATTTTGACATGAGCAGCATCTTCAATGGCTCACTCGTCGCCGCCTTCCCCGACCATGCTGTCACGCTGGTCGATAATCACGATACCCAGCCGCTGCAAGCGCTCGAAGCGCCCGTGGAACCCTGGTTCAAACCTCTTGCCTACGCGATCATTCTGCTGCGGGAAAATGGCGTTCCCTGCGTCTTCTATCCAGACCTGTTTGGCGCGAGTTATACCGACACCGGCAACGATGGCAGCGAATACACGATCGATATGCCTGCGATTGAATGCCTGCCGAAGCTGATCGAAGCCCGCAACCGTTTTGCCAACGGTCCACAGACGGACATTTTTGACGATGCGGACTGCGTCGCCTTTGTGCGACATGGCACGGCGGACGCGCCGGGATGCATTGTGGTGATGTCAAATGGCGGACCGGGGGAAAAACAAGCCGATCTCGGCCCCGAGCGAGCGGGAACTGTCTGGCGCGACTATCTTGGCCACCGTGAGGAACAGATCACCCTCGACGAAAACGGCAGGGCTGTGTTCCCAACCAATGGCGGCAGCGTCAGTGTCTGGGTTCCCGCCGACCTCTCGTAAGTTCCAACGGCCTTGGCAGAGATAGATGCTTATTCGATGGAAACAAGGCGGCGCGGTCCAGCGCCGTCATCGGCCAGTACATCATTCGGGTTACGCAGGGGACAATCCTCAAGCGAAAGGCATCCGCACCCAATGCAGCCTGTCAGCTGATCACGCAGCATGACAAGGTTGTTTATGCGGGTCTGGAGCATTTCCCGCCAGGACTGCGAAAATCTGCGCCAGTCCGCCGTCGATGCCACCCGGTCCTGAGGCAGATCGGCCATCGCATCCCTGATGACGCTGAGCTGGATGCCGGCGCGTTGCGCGATCCGGATAATGGCAATACGCCGCAAGACCGCGCGATGGTAGCGCCGCTGATTACCAGCGGTCCGCCACCCCTCGATGAGGCCCTTCGCCTCATAGAAATGAATTGTAGACACGGCAATGCCGCTGCGCCGCGCAACATCTCCGACCGACAGACTGTGTTTAAAGAGAGTGCTTTCCATTCCTGCTCCTGTTTCCAGATCGTTGTCGCTGATAGATGCGACAAACGATCGAAGAGCAGCCGGTATAATTCCTCAACCAAGGTTGAGGTCAATAGAGAAGTGTGCCGAAAAGAGGCTTGACTGGCTACGATCCGATCTGTCTTTGACGACAGGTTTGCAGTTACCACTTTTGCAATAGGATCAAATTTCTACCCTCTGATTGAGCGGATCGAACGCCCCATCTTTATGTTTGGGCCTTTCGGTTGTTTCAGCGCATCGATGAAATCGAAGCTGCAATTTAACCGACCGTAAGCCTTTCCTTCCCATAGTGTTCGAATTTCAAGCGGAAATACTTTATTCTGGAAAATAAATCGCGGGTTTTGTGGGTTATTGATGTGCGGTTTTGCGGGTTTTTTTGGGAACGTTCGTGAGCCGGCGCGGCTGCTTTCCGCGATGGCTGACGCCGTCTCCCACCGTGGGCCGGATGATCGTGGTCATTTCATCGGTTCTTCGAAAGGGACCGCCCCTCAAGCAGGATTGGCGCATGTCCGCCTGTCCATCGTTGGCCTCGATGATAGCCACCAGCCGATGATCTCCCCCGACGGCAAGCTTGTGATTGCTTTCAACGGCGAGATTTTCAATCACGTCGAACTCCGGAGGGACCTGATCGCACAGGGCCATGTCTTCCGCACATCAGGCGATACCGAAGTCCTGCTTCAGCTTTATGATCGCCTGGGTGAGAAGTGCCTATCGCTGCTTAACGGCGACTTTTCATTCGCTATCTGGGACGGTCGGCGCAATCGCGTGTTTCTTGCTCGCGATCGGATGGGCGTTCGCCCTCTGTTTTACATGCGCCACGCGGGAACCCTCTATTTTGCATCAGAGATAAAAGCCCTGCTGACGGTGCCCGGCTTTCAGGCTGCACTCGATCCTCTGGCGCTCGATCAGATCTTCACATTATGGTCGCCCATCGGTCCAAGAACCGCCTTTGCCGGCGTTTCTGAAATTGAACCCGGCACATCTATGGTGGCAACTCCCGACGGAGAGCACCTATCGTCCTATTGGCATCTCGATTTCCCGGATGCGGCGGATGCACGTGCCGACGAAGCCGGCGATACGAAGAGCACGGAAGAGCTGCGGTACCTCCTCGGTGACGCGACGCGTCTGCGCTTGCGCGCCGACGTTCCGGTGGGCGCCTGTCTTTCGGGTGGCCTTGATTCGTCTATCGTCTCAGCACTTGCAGCCGAGTATTCTCCGCGCGGCCTGAAAACATTCTCGGTGGCCTTCCAATCCCCTGAGTTTGACGAAAGTGCGTTCCAACAGGAGATGGCGCGCCATCTCAATGTGCATCAAGCGACGACCGTGTGCACGAATGACGATATCTCGTCTCTCTTTCCCGAGGTCATTCGATTGGCGGAGACGCCGCTTATCCGCACCGCACCGGCACCAATGTTGAAGCTGTCGTCCCTCATCCGTCAAAACGGCATTAAGGTCGTGCTGACGGGCGAAGGCGCAGACGAAGTTTTTGCCGGCTACGATATTTTCAGGGAAGCCCACGTGCGACGGTTCTGTGCGAGACAGCCAGGATCAACAAAGCGCCCTGCTCTCTTTCGCAAGCTCTATCCCTATATGCCGGCTCTGCACAAGCAAACTCCTGAGAATCTTGCCGCATTTTTTGGTGTCCACGCAACGTCGCTTGAAGACCCGCTTTTTTCGCATCGTCCGCGTCTCAACAACACCGCTGCGGCCAAGATGTTCTTCTCTGCTGACCTCAAGGAGACCCTTCGCGGCTACGATGCAGCCGACGACATGATTGGTTGCCTGCCCGAACGCTTCAGACGGTGGCATCCCCTGCATCAGGCGCAATATCTGGAAACGCGGTTCCTCCTGCCCGGTTACATCCTGTCGAGCCAGGGAGATCGTATGTCGATGGGCAATGGCGTTGAGGGCCGTTATCCGTTCCTTGACCACCGCGTCGTTGAATTTGCCTCGACGTTGCCGCCGCAATCTAAACTGCGGGGTCTTCGGGAAAAACATATCTTACGCGAGGCACTGGGGCATCGCCTGCCGCAATCTATTGTGGAGCGCGCGAAACAACCCTATCGTGCACCAGACAGCCGTTCTTTCGTCGGTCAGGAAACGGCTGGCTATGTCGAAGAGGTATTCGACACGACGCGGCTCCGGGATCAGGGACTTTTTAATCCGCTGGCCGTTAACAAGCTGGTCGAGAAATGCAGGAATTCGCATGCACCCGGCTTCCGATCAGACACAGCCTTCGTTGGCATTCTGTCAACCGGGCTATGGTTGGACGCCTTTACCAAACCGAAAAATATAATGGATGCCGCGAAAGCGGACGATATTTTGGAGACATTGGCATGACTGGAACAACATCTCTCGCAGTTCGCACATTCATTCTGGAAAACTTCCTGTTCGGAGACGAAGCCGCTCTTCCAGCAGACAACCAGTCCCTTATTGCCGGCGGCATCATCGATTCCACCGGCGTTCTGGAGCTGGTTGCATTTATCGAGGACGGCTTCGGCGTTAGTGTCGATGACGCCGATATTGCGCCGACCAATCTGGACTCGGTCGATGCGATCGTCTCCTTCCTGCAACGCAAGGCGCAGCTTGCGGCCTAAGCGTGGAAATCCCGGCACCTCGGTGGGAATTGCGCGCTTTTTGATCGAAGCGGCGCGTCGGAGCATTTGGAAAGGCGACGACTTTGGACGTTGAGAGGAAACCGGTATCCTTCGGTCCTCATGTCTTCGATCTTGATGTCGAGGCTGAGACCCTTCGCATCGTGGAGGCGCTCCGAGGGCAACTCCGCAGCCAGCGCAAACGGGGGCTGGTCCTCGGCCTGTCCGGCGGCATCGATTCGAGCGTCTGTGCGGCTCTGGCGGTTAAAGCCGTAGGACAGAGCAACGTCTGCGCGATTTTCATGCCTGAAGCGGATTCCGATCCGGACAGCCTTCATCTTGGCAAGGCCGTCGCGACAAGGTTCGGTCTTGAAGGCATCGTCGAAAATATCGGGCCGACATTGCTTGCCATGGGTTGCTATGAGCGCCGCGATGCATTTATCCGCGAGATCGTGCCGGATTACGGTGTTGGATGGGCCTCCAAAGTGGTGATCTCCAGCGCCTTGCAAGGCGGTTTCAGTCTCTCTTATCTGGTCGTGGCGGATCCCCAGGGAAAACAATCCAAGCATCGAATTCCGCACGCCGCCTATCTGGGCATTGTCGCAGCCTCCAATATGAAGCAGCGAACCCGCAAGCAGATCGAATATTACCACGCCGATCGTCTGAACTTTGCTGTTCTCGGGACCCCGAACCGGCTGGAGTACGATCAGGGATTCTTCGTGAAGAACGGCGATGGCGCGGCCGATGTCAAACCCATCGCCCACCTCTACAAGAGCCAGGTCTATGCGCTGGCGCGGCATCTGGGCGTGCCGGACGACGTCCTCTCACGACCGCCGACCACCGACACCTACTCTCTGCCGCAGACCCAGGAGGAGTTCTATTTTTCGCTATCGTGGGATCGTATGGATCTGTGCCTATACGGCCTAAACCATGACATCCCGCATCATGAAATTGGTGCGGCCGCGCAGCTCACACCGCAAGAGGTCGAGCACGTGCTCGCGGACATCGTGGCAAAACGGCGCGCGACGCGCTACCTGCACCAACGCCCGCATTTGGTGGAGGACATCAGGGAAATCGGCTGAGGATAACCCATTTCAGGCTACGCCGCCGCCGAAAAAACGGTTCCATGTTTCTCCTGCCAGGCCATTGATGAAGCCACGGCCATCAAGAAAAGGCTCCGCAAGGGTCGGATCCTTTGCGTGGATGACGCTGGCCGACAGATTGGCAAACAGCATGGAGCGTCCAGGCGCCACTTTAAGAAGCGCGGGAGTGCTGCGTCCGCGCAGGCCCGCCGCGCCTCGTCGAAACGCATCGGCGAATAAATGGTCGAGAATGAGACCGTAGTTCGACGTCGTCGATGCGATCTGCAAAACACGCGCAATAGCGCCCGGCTTCGTGTGATACAGAAAGCCGCCCAGGATCGCTCCATCCTTTCGACGCACGATGCCGATGACGGGGTCGCCATATTCGGGTTTTTCCAAAGAAGCGTTCAACACATGCTCAAGATAGCCGTTGCTCCAGTCAGGACGCGCTGCAAATGAATTGCCAAGACGGAGGACGAGGGCGGCGAAGGCTGCAATGTCGCCAACTTCGGTAAAGACGTTTGCGTTGATTGGCTCCGGAACGAAACCGGTCAGTCCCGATGACGTGCGACGCCTCTGCAAAAGCCCGTCCGCGTAACCGGCAACGGTGCCAACGGCTCTGAGAAAAGGCAGGCGGTGTGAGCCGGCGGCAAATGCGAAGCTGGCGGGCCGTAAAATGCGAAACCACTCGAGGCTTTGTTGACCGATCACGCCGCCGCGTAGCTTCTCCCACATTGTCTTGGTGACGGTGCTGGCGGTTTCACTCAAGGAAATATCCTGAGCCCCGGCCAGAAATCCCTTTAGCAGACGCGCCCCCGCCAGCGGATCTCTGCCTTGCCGTTCCGTCATGAGTGCGCCACAAAACGCAGCCCTGACGCTGCGGACCCCGGTCTCGAACGCTGCGTCATCAATGAGGTAGGGTACCGTATGGACACCGATAAAGCCGGAGACACGTCCGTTTTCAGTGACATGGACGAGCGAAGGAATATCCGCATCCCGGAAAGGTCCATCGAAATAAAATTCCCCAAGATAATTTTTGATGGATGCAGTCGTCCGGCCTCGTCTTCGAAGGAATGTTGCGTGATAAAGGTCTGCGACATCCTCAAGGTCGCGCTCTTCGAGGGGGCGAACCGCACTCACGGGTTTTGACCCACGAAACGGGCGACAGCCACTCTTGGATGTCCATCATCGTCCTCGGCGAACTTTACAAGCTCGAATACGCCAGATCTTGAAAGAAGCGAGCGTACCTGGCGATCCTGGCCCAATCCGAATTCAAACAACAGATATCCCCCTTCCCGTAGATAAATTGGTGCTTCCTTAACCAGCCGTTGCTGGATGGAAATGCCGTAGGGGCCACCATCGAAGGCTTCGCGCGGCTCGTTGACAAGCAGGTGCGCGCTTTCGCCCGACAGCTTTCCGGTCGAAATATAGGGCGGGTTGCAGACGACCATCGTGCATCGGCCTTCGGCACCCTGATGCGCCAGTGCGGAGAATAGATCGCCCTGCAGGACTGTAACTCTGGCCGCAAAGCCGAGCCGCTCGACGTTTGCACGTGCCACGCGCACCGCATCGTCGGTTAGATCCGCGGCAAGGACCGTGGCATCAGGTGACGCCGCGGCCAAGGCGCAGGCGAGATTACCCGAGCCGCAACACATATCGATCAGAAGATGTTTTCTTTCGGGAAATTCTCCGAGGATCAAGATTGACGTCCGCGCCAGCAATTCGGTCTCGACGCGCGGCGCAAGCACAGTGGTATCGACAATGAAGTCCAGACCCATGAAGTAAGGTTTATTCTCCGAAGCCATGGATATCCCGCCAAACAAGGCAGATATTAAGCCTCTTAATGGTTACCAATTCACCCCTCATTCAGGCGCCACTCAATATATGGATCTTGCGCTCAAACCCAGCGCAGCGAAATAAATATCATCCCGCCAAAAATTATTGTCGAGCCTCTAAAAATAATTCTTCCCTAGACGCTCTAGCACACATTTCGTGGGGCAACTTTTGGACCGTCCGTTCGGATCTCGGAAGCCGAAGCAACGCCACGGGAGGCAAAATGCAAAGTGTGCTGCGCCACGCAAACGAGCTCCCTCAATCAAGCACAATTTCGCTATACGCCGTCTACTCACCTCGATCACGCCGACGAGGAGCGCTTATAGTGAGCCGGCCAGCGGCTGGGAGCGATGAAATGGAGCCCAGCAGGAAGCTAACGCGGTCCTACGTCAAACGTACATGCATCAGAGGAACCGGAAAGGCAGCCCGGATATCAGCGCTTTGACGAAGCGCTTTTTTTGGAAGCGTCCGTTGAGCGAAACGCGGGACAACTGTGTCTGCCTCTCAAGGTTTTGGCGGCTGATAGTGCCGGCCTGCGTGGTCACAGCCACGGGATATCCAGCGTCGTAAACCGCCTTTGCTTCGCGCGCTCCCGCGGCCGTCACCCAGCCATAGGGGTAGGAGAACGACCGCGGCCTTTGCCCGGAATAGGACTCCACCCGCCGTGTCGACTCGGCGATCTCGTAAGCGAGCCGCTCCGCATCGATCTTGCACATATTCACATGTGTCATGGTATGCGCGCCGAGATGAACCAGGGGGTCTTTGGAAAGCATCCCGAGTTCAACGGCATCCATGACCAACTCGTCCACGATGGCGAGCGGGTCAATGCCGTGTCGGCTTGCCGCGTGGTCAATTCTTTTGACCGCCTCGTCCTCCTCTGACTTCTGGACGAAATCTTCCAGGCGCGTGAACGCTTCCGCTTTCTGCGACGGGCTCACGCACGGCACCTGCTC
>NZ_JBQYSN010000109.1:0-15338 GCF_052686535.1 Agrobacterium sp. DKPNP3
CGGAAGAGGACGACAGCGAGAAGGGCCATGACGGCGGCAGAGGTGAGGAAGACCCCACGCCAGGAAACGACTTCCGACAAGAGGCTGGAAACCGGCCGCGCCAGCATGATGCCGGCCATCAGGCCGCTCATGACGTTACCGACGACGCGCCCGCGAACGGCGTGCGGCGCCATATGTGCGGCATAGGGGACGATGACCTGTACCGCCACCGAACTGACACCGACAAGAAAGGCGGCAATCAAAAATGGCGCGGCGTGCGGGGCAAACGCTGCAGCAACGAGCGATAGCACGGCCATGGAGACGGAACTGACCACAAGCTTGCGGTTTTCGATGAGGTCACCGAGCGGCACGACGAACAGGAGGCCGACACCGTAGCCGATCTGCGTCAGGGTGACGATCAACCCGGTCGCGCCGGCAGACAGGCCAAGCTCCGCGCCGATAATGCCGGCAAGCGGCTGGCCATAATAGAGATTGGCCGCGATCAATCCGCAGGCTGTTGCAAGCAGGAAGGTCAAGGCCGGGGAAATCGATGTCGTCTCGACATCATCCCCATCAATCACACGCGTTGTCATCATTTTCTCCAATATGGAAACAATCGTTTCCTAAATAGTCACTAAATCAATCGGCAAGCTTCATGGCGAGATCCACCACTGCCACCATGTCTTTGAGGCTGCGCCCGGTTTTTCCAACCACGCGCATGCCGTACATCATGCACAGCATCGCCCGAGCAAGATCATCGGGATCGGCTTTCGAGGCCACGGAACCATCCTTCTGCCCTTCCGTGATAATCCGGGCGACAATCCGCTCCCTCATCTTCACTGCCCGCTCGACCACGACGGCAATGTCTTCATCCAGCGCAGCCAAGTCGGCGGCGGCACCAACCACCAGACATCCATCCGAGCCGACCCCGCCGTGAGAACGTTCGGCATAAAACATCAAGCCCGCCTTAAGGCGCTCATAGCCGGTTTCGAAACCGGCCACCGCCGCCTCGAAGCGCTGGGTCTGGATGATCCTGTAGCGCTCCATCGTCGCGATGAAGATGGCTTTCTTATCCTTGAAAGCCTTGTAGAGACTGCCCTGCGCCAGTTCCATCGCATCGGTGAGATCACCGACCGAAGTAGCGTGGTAACCGCGCCGCGAGAACACCTTGATCGCACCATCCAGCGCGCGATCGAGATCGAACTCGCGCGGGCGGCCGCGATGGCGTTGTTCCGAGGAATTGGAGTGGCTCAAATTGCTCATGAGCGGAATATAGGAAACGATCGTTTCCAAATCAAGCGAAAATTTTCGCCCCACGAAGAGGCTTTAGGAAGCGCCTCGTAACGGCGCCCCTGCTACGCATTTCGTGGGAAGCCAATTTCATCCCACGTCGCAATTTGCCTGCAACCAGTTGGGATAAAAATGATGGATCAGGCAGCCCTGCGTGTCACCAAACGCGCCAGATGAGCAACGCGCCTCGGAAGTCTTTTCGGCAGGAGGTTGATGACTTCCTCGGCGAAAGCCGCCGCGTTTTCGACCGCCTTGTCGATATTGCTGACCTTCTTGCCATCCAGACAGAGAAGCGTTCCGCCATGGTCGAAAATATCGCGATAAGCCGCACGCTCGACAATCGCCGTGTTCAGCATCGACACGTTCTTTTCCGAAAGCAGCATCTTCACGAGCAACAGCGAACGCGTCGCGACCATGGCATTGACCCGCGTTAGCACGATGGAATGGGCGATCTCCTTGCCCATCTTGCGGTTCAGGAATTCGATGTGATCAAGAACTTCGGCAGCACCGCGCGCATCCATGGCTGAGCCCTGAACCGGGATCAGAACATGATCGGAAATTCCGAGCGCCATGGTCAGAAGGGGCGTCTTTGCGCCCGGAAGATCGATGATGAAGCAGTCAGTGTTGGCCCGGTTCTCGCGAATGTGTCCCTCAAGCGAGGCCATCGTCACATGCGAAATCACCGAGAGATTTTCGATCTCGCCCGATAGTTCGTGCCAGCGGGAGATCCATAATTGCGGATCGGCATCGAGGACCGTCACGCGATGGCCGCTACGGGCCAATTCGGTTGCCAGAAGCAGCACGGCCGTGGTTTTCCCCGCGCCGCCCTTGGTATTGGCGAAAGTGATGACTGACATGATACCCCCTGTTCGTCAGAGCCGTTTCATGCTCATTCTCGCACCGACGCACTTCATGGTGCTTTCTACAATCTTAACGAACAGGGTTAATAAAACGCTAACGCTGGGACGAAGCGCTATGAGAAACGCCCGCGATGGGCTCATCGTGGGCTTCATGGGCTGGAGATCGTATCCTAGCTCGTTCCGGCGCGACGTTGCCGCTGGTTTCTTCTCCCCGTCGGGAGAAGAAACCAGCAGCACGCCCTCGATCTCAAACAAGCCTGACGAATAAAAGATGCCCTTTAAAAGCAAGCCTCAAAAAGCGCCTTGGTATTTTCCAGCGTCATCGGCACCGGATTGCCACCGCAGCTGGGGTCTTTGATCGCTTCCGCCGCCAGTTCGTCGATGCGATCCGGCTTGATGCCCATGGCGGTGAGATTCTCCGGCACGCCGAGTTCCTTGCGAAGCTTCAGCACATAGTCATAAAAGCCGTCGAAACCGCCGGAAATGCCAAGATAGGCAGCGGCGCGGGCAATCTTGTCCTCGATTGCCGGACGGTTGAAGCGCAGCACCGCCGGCATGACGACGGCATTGGTCATGCCGTGATGGGTGTTGTAGACAGCGCCGATTGGATGCGAGAGCGAGTGGATGGCGCCGAGGCCCTTCTGGAAGGCAACCGCCCCCATGGCCGCTGCCGCCATCATGTTGGTGCGCGCTTCAATATCCGTGCCGTCCTTATACGCGCGCGGCAGGAATTCCTTGACGAGCCGCAAACCCTCCAGCGCCACACCGGCGCTCATCGGGTGGAAGAACGGCGACGAATAGGCTTCGAGGCAATGGGCAAAGGCGTCCATGCCCGTGCCCGCCGTGATGACCTTCGGCATGCCGACCGTCAGTTCCGGATCGCAGATCACGACGCCTGGCAGAAGCTTCGGATGGAAGATGATCTTCTTCACATGCGTCTGCGAATTGGTGATGACGCTGGCGCGACCGACTTCCGAACCGGTGCCGGCCGTCGTCGGAACGGCAACGATAGGCGCGATCTTGGAAGCGTCCGCCCGTGTCCACCAGTCGCCGATATCTTCGAAATCCCAGACCGGGCGGGTCTGCCCGGCCATGAAGGCAATGGTCTTGCCGAGATCGAGCCCCGAGCCGCCGCCAAATGCCACGACACCATCATGGCCGCCATTGCGATAGACCTTCACACCCGCTTCCATGTTGATTTCGTTGGGGTTCGGATCGACCTCGGCGAAGATCGCCCGGCCGAGACCCGCCTCCTCCAGCACATCCAGCGCATGCGCGGTAATCGCCATATTGGCAAGGCCGCGATCCGTAACGAGAAGCGGCTTCTTGATGCCGAGCGTCTTGCAGGCTTCCGCCAGTTCCTTGATCCGGCCACGGCCAAGCTTGACGGCGGTGGGATAACTCCAGTTGGCGACGATATTCATTTCGTGACTTTCTTCAGATGGTAGGATTTCGGACGGGTCAGGTTCTGGAAACCGAGGACAGAAAGCGAGCCGCCCCGGCCCGTCTCCTTCACGCCGGTCCAGCAAAGGGCGGGGTCGAGATAATCCGCGCGGTTCATGAACACGGTGCCGGTTTCGATTTCGCGGCCGATCCGCCCGGCGCGGGCGGCATCCTGCGTCCACAGCGAAGCGGTCAGGCCGTATTTGCTGTCGTTCATCAGCGCGATGGCTTCGTCATCGTTCTTCACCTTCATGATGCCGACAGCCGGGCCGAAGGTCTCCTCGGTCATGAATTCCATGGAATGATCGACATTGACGAGGACTTGCGGCGCGACATAGGCGCTCTCGCCATCATCGGCGGGAAACAGCTTCGGATCGACCAGTGCTTTGGCCCCCTTCGCGACGGCATCGGCAATCTGCGCGCGAACGACTTTTGCGAAACGCTTGTTGGCCATCGGCCCAAGCGTGGTCTCCTGTTCCAGCGGATTGCCGAGCTTGTAATTGGAAACCCACGCCACGGACTTCTCGACGAAGGCGTCATAGAGGTTTTCGTTGACGTAAATACGCTCAATGCCGCAGCAGCATTGCCCCGAATTATAGGTCGCACCATCCATCAGCGTATCGACGGCGGCGTCCAGATCGGCATCCTCCATCACGTAGCCGGGGTCCTTGCCGCCGAGTTCGAGCCCGAGGCCGGTGAAGGTGCCGGCCGCGGCGCGCTCGATGGCACGTCCGCCTTCGACCGAACCGGTGAAGTTGACGAAGTTGAAAAGGCCCTCGGAAATCAGTGCCGACGTCGTGCCATGGTCGAGGAAGACATTGATGAAGACATCGTCAGGCACGCCGGCCTCGACGAAAGCCCGCACCATGCGCTCACCCACCAGCAGCGTCTGCGCCGCATGTTTGATGACGACCGTGTTGCCGGCCATCAAAGCGGGCGCGACGGTGTTGATCGCCGTCATGTAAGGATAGTTCCACGGCGCGATAACGAAGACGACGCCATGCGCCTCACGCTCGATGCGGCGTTCGAAAGCGCCGCTTTCCTCGATGACGAGGGGAGCAAGCGCGTCCGCGGCAATGGAGGCGACATAATTGGAGCGCTCGTTGAAACCCTTGAACTCACCGCCATAACGCACCGGACGGCCCATCATGTGGGCGAGTTCCGGCACGACCTCATCCACCATTTCGTTAAGACGTGCGACACCCTTCAGCACCAGCTGAACGCGGTCCTCAAGCGGACGCCGCGCCCAGTCCTTCTGCGCCTTGCGCGCCTTCGAAACGGCGGCCCTCGCCGCCTCCAGCGACATCGCCTCCCGCTCGGCATAAACCGAGCCGTCGATGGGCGAGATATTCTGGATCATGGTCATGATGTTTTCCCGTAATGATTAGGCCCGTTCGAAACCGCGCGCCACTTCCCAGTCGGTCACGCGGCGGTCGTATTCTTCCTGTTCCCACGCCCCGGCGCGGACGTAATGATCGATCACATCGTCGCCGAAGGCATTTCGCAGCATGGTCGATCCATCCAGAAATGCGGTGGCGTCACGCAGCGTCTTTGGTATCTCGCGCACGTCCTTGCCGCCATAGGCATCGCCGACAAAAGCGGGCTCAAGTTCAAGTTTATTTTCGATGCCGTCAATGCCTGCCGCGAGAAGAGCAGCCATGGCGAGATAGGGATTGAGATCGGAGCCACCGACACGGCACTCGATGCGGATGCCCTTTGTGCCCTCCCCGCAGAGACGATATCCCGCCGTGCGGTTGTCGAGGCTCCAGATCGCCTTGGTCGGCGCAAACGTGCCGGCCATGAACCGCTTGTAGGAATTGATGTAGGGCGCCAGAAAATAGGTGATCTCGCTGGCATGGGCCAGAAGCCCGGCAACATAATGCCGCATCAGCTGCGACATGCCATGCTCTGCATCCTTGTCCAGAAACGCCGGGGTCTTGCCGTCGAGGCTCCACAGCGACTGGTGGATGTGGGAAGAACTGCCGGCGGCATTGTAGTTCCACTTGGCGAGGAACGTCACCGCCTTACCCTTCGACCAGGCGATCTCCTTGGTGGCGTTCTTGATGATGGCGTGCCGGTCGGCCATGGTCAGCGCCTCGGCATACCGAACGTTGATTTCCGCCTGACCGGGAGACGCCTCGCCCTTGGAATTTTCAACCGGAATGCCGGCGCCCTGCAAGCCCTTGCGCAGCGCGCGCATGACGTCCTCTTCCTTGGTCGTCTGGAAGATATGGTAGTCCTCATTATAGCCGCTAGCAAGGTTCAGACCCTTGTAACCATTGGCGCGCGCCGCATCGAAGGTCTGGTCGAACAGGAAGAACTCCAGCTCGGTCGCCATATAGGCCTTCAGTCCCATGGCCTCCAGCCGCGCCACCTGCTTCTTGAGCATCGCGCGCGGGGAATGCGGCACCTCCTCGTGTGTGTGATGATCGAGCACGTCGCAGAGCACCAGCGCCGTGCCTTCCAGCCACGGCACACGCCGCAGCGTCGAAAGGTCCGGTTTCAGCACATAGTCGCCGTATCCTTTTTCCCAGCTGGAGGACTTGTACCCGGGAACGGTCTCCATCTCCATGTCGGTGGCAAGCACGTAGTTGCAGCTATGGGTTTCCTCATAGGCACTTTCGACGAAGAATTCGGCCTGGAACCGCTTGCCCATCAGACGCCCCTGCATGTCCACAAGGCAGGCCAGAACCGTGTCGATGCGGCCCTCGGCGACATCCATCTTAAGCGCGTCGAATGTGTAGCTCGTCATATTGTCCGTTCCCTTTATTGTCGTGATCGGGCGGCCGGGATGCGGCCGCCCGTGTTTGTGAGCATCAGGCTTTTGCAGCTGCCGCGGCCATAGCCGCCTGCTTATGCTCCAGCGCGAATTCCTCTTCGGGCGACAGGATGAGGCGATGGCGCCCGATGAAGGCGAAATAGGCGATCGCGACCGCAAACCAGACCGCTACCCACAGCACGCCCTTGCTGAAGTTCGGATCCTGGATCTGGTAAAGCAGTGTAACGATGGCGATGATAACAGTCAGCACCGCACCCGGAATGCCGAAGGGCGAGCGGAACGGCCGCTCTATATGCGGCAGGTTTTTCCGGAGCAGGATGAAGGAAATCGCCTGCAGGATATAGGAGAACATCGCGCCGAACACGGCCATGTTCAGAAGCACGCTGCCGATGATGCTGCCGCCCTGTTCCGCGCCCAGTGCGAACCAGATGACCAGCATGACTGCAAGACCAACGAGAGCGCCGGCGATATTGGCCACGAAGGGAGTGCGGTATTTCGAGTGGGTGATGGAAAGCACGGTCGGGAAGTACCCGGCCCGCGATAGCGAATAGATCTGCCGGCCCTGCGCATAAAGGATCGTATGGAAGCTCGCGATCAGGCCGGTGAGCGCGACGATGCCAAGCAGCACCACGCCGCCATCGCCGTAAATCGCCTTGAAGCCATCCAGCAACGGCTCAAGCGAGGAGCTGAGATGGAAGGCGCCGACGCCCGGCAGGGACGGATTGAGCAGCACGATCATGAAGGCCGAAACCATCAGAGTAATCACGCCGAGGATGATGCCCTTCGGCATATCGCGCTTCGGATCGACGGATTCCTCGGCCGCCAGCGGCAATTGTTCGATGGCGAGGAACAGCCAGACCGCGAAAGGCAGCGTGGCGAGAACGCCCGAAAAACCGAAGGGGAAGAAGGATCCGCCGCCCTCCGGCAACTCCACCGCATTGCCATCCGGGCCGACGCCGATGTTCAGCGCATAACGGGAGAAATCCATGTTCGGAATGGCGCTGATCCAGAAGAACACCAGAACGCCGAGCGAAATCAGCGTGATGACCAGCGTCACCTTGAAGGAAAGCTCCAGCCCGAAAACGTTGAGAGCAAGGAAGATCACATAGAAACCTATCCACACAAAGGGTGAATAAGCCGGATCGAGCCCCAGAATGGAGTTCATATAAGCCGTGATGAACGTGACGATGACCGCCGGCGTCAGCACATATTCGACATTCTCGCAAAGTCCGGTAATGAAGCCGCCCCATGGCCCCATGGCCGTGCGGGCGAAGGAATAGGCTGCACCCGTATGCGGCAGCGCCGGGCTCATTTCAGCGATCGAAAATGTCAGCCCGATATACATGACGGCGATGATGATGCCCGCCACCAGCATGCCGCCCCAGCCGCCGGTGGAAAAGCCAAAATTCCATCCGGAAAAATGCCCTGAGATGACCGCTCCGACGCCAAGCGCCCAGAGCGACCAAACGCCCGCATAACGGGATAGTCCGCGTTTTTCGAAATAGGATGCATCAGCCTTCTTGTAGCTGACGCCTGATGATGAACTGTCCATGCCCTTCTCTCCTGATAAGAAAAAAACAAGCCAGTCAGCCAGGATTGGCCGATTGTGCCCCAGTCTTCGACGCCGTCAGGGAATTCCCGGATCGCGCCGCACGCATCTGCTGTTCCCGTACCGCTTCTTTTCCCGGCTTCTTTGGCCGGATTGACCGGATGGCGGCAGTCTCCTTTTGATGGCAGGCCCCGATGTGTTCACCGTCGGCCGCCCCTGCTCCCTCACTCGTCTATCGAAGCGAGTGCTTTCCCCATAAGCTCGTAAAGAAAAGCGGCGATCTCGGCCTGCTCTCCCTCATCAGTGATAAGATCGTTGCGGATTTCGATCATGACGTTCAAAAGTCCGTTAGGCAGCGCATGCAGCCGCAGCGTATGCGTCACACCGTCTTCCGGTCCGTATGGATCGTTGCGATTGACGGTGAGCGATGACCCCTCGGAACCGGCCAGCATCGCGTCCGCAAGCCGGCTGTCGCTGTCGTGCAGGATGCCGATTTCCACCTCGCGGAACTGGCCATGATAAACCGGCGTGAAACTATGGATCGTCACCACCACCACCTTGCGGCCGGCAGCCTGCCGCGACGCGATGATCTCGCTCACCCGGTCATGAAACGGCACGTAAAGCGCCGAGGTGCGGGCAAAACGCTCCGCTTCATCGAGATCGAAATTGCCGGGAATATCGTAAATCTCGCTCTTTACCGGCATGGCGGAAGGCGATTCGGGCGGGCGGTTGCAATCATAGACGAGACGCGAAAAGCGTTGATAAACCAGCGTCGCGTCGAATCTCTGCGATAGCAGCCGGGCAACGGCAAGAGCACCGGGATCCCATGCGGCATGGCTGGAAAGCACATCGGGCGAAAGACCCAACGTGCCGTATTTCTGTGGAATGGCGGCAGAGGCATGCTCGCAGACGAGAAGGATATCACCTTTGCCCTCAGCGTTCTCGACGCCGACGGCCTGCCCTTCCGCTTCTGTGAAAAACCGTGACCGCAGCGTCATGCACGCACCCCACCCGGAACCCCCGCGTTCCGTTAACGCCGAAAAGAATTCTTCACATTGCAGCCAGTGTCAAATGGAATTTTGAAATTTTCTCTTCATTTTTCCCATTGACTCGGCAGCGCGCACAGATGTTTATTTTAGCAATCACACCGGCAGAAGACCGGAAGGGGAAAAGTTTGCGCAGCACGACGGCGACCGTCTCGGATGTCATTCATGCCCATTACGACGCGTTGACCCGTTCGGAAAAACGGTTGGCGGAAAGCCTGCTCGGCAACTATCCCATGTCCGGTCTCGGCAGCATCACCACCATCGCTGAAAATGCCGGTGTTTCCACGCCGACGGTGGCACGCATGGTTCAGAAGCTGGGCTACAGGGGCTACCCCGAGTTTCAGGCGCACTTACATCAGGAACTGGAAGCGACGATCTCCGGCCCCGTCGCCAAACATGACCGCTGGGCGACCAATGCGCCCGGCCTGCATATTCTCAACCGCTTTGCCGACGCCATTACCGGCAATCTGCGCGATACGCTTGGTGATCTCGACACCGCCGTCTTCGACAATGCCGCAGCACTTTTGTCAGACCGCAAGCGCAGCATCTATTTCGTCGGCGGTCGTATTACCGGTGCGATTGCCGAGTATTTCTTCACTCACATGCAGGTGATCCGGCCGAAGACGGCTCTGATGTCGTCCAATTCCAGCGCCTGGCCGCAATATATGCTGAACATGAGCGCCGGCGACGTGCTCGTCATCTTCGACATTCGCCGCTACGAGCACGATATGACCACGCTTGCCGAGGTGGCGAAGGCAAATGGGGTGCAGATCATCCTCTTTACCGACCAGTGGACATCGCCGGTGGCGCGCCATGCACTGCATATTTTCCGGGTAAAGATCGAGGCCCCGTCCGCCTGGGATTCGTCTGTCGTGACCCTGTTCGTCGTCGAGGCGCTGATCGAAGCGGTGCAGAGCGGGACATGGGATGAAACCAAGGAACGCATGAACGCACTGGAGGGCCTGTTTGAACAGACACGCCTTTTCCGGCGTCCGGACAGAACGTGAATATGCGTAGCCGGCATACGACTTGACGCCGGTGCTGCTCGCTGATTGGATACCTGCTATCGCTACCAGCACGATAAAGCAGGGGAAAAACCAAGCTGGGGAACACATCTGGTCTAACGGACGAGAACGGACAACTCCCGCAATTGCAGGCCAGAAAGCCTGATAATGGCGGAAAACAGGCTTAAAGTGGCGGAATCCGGATAAATAAGTTGCAATCCAGCCGTCACATTAGCTTCATCGAGACTCCGTATCAGCGTCCGCAATATGAGAACACGAAGAGGAGAAAAAAGTGATCTCTCACTGCCGCCGACTGCTTGCTACAACCACCGCGCTGGTCATTGCATCCACCGCCATTGCCGCCGCTGAACCGAGCGCCGAACTGATCGCCGCTGCCAAGAAGGAAGGCATGCTCACAACGATCGCGCTGCCGCACGACTGGTGCGGTTATGGCGACGTCATCGCTTCCTTCAAGGCAAAGTACCCGGAGATCACCGTCAACGAACTGAACCCGGACGCCGGCTCTGCCGACGAAGTGGAAGCAGTGAAGGCGAACAAGGACAATAAGGGTCCGCAGGCGCCTGACGTCATCGACGTGGGTCTCGCTTTCGGCCCGCAGATGAAGGCCGAAGGCCTGCTGCAGCCTTACAAGGTTTCCACCTGGGACGAAATTCCTGACAACGTCAAGGATCCCGAAGGTTACTGGTACGGCGACTATTACGGCGTCATGTCCTTCTTCGTGAACAAGGATCTGGTCAAGGAAACGCCGAAGGACTGGGCAGACCTTCTGAAGGCTGACTATTCCGGCCAGGTCGCACTTGCGGGTGACCCGCGCGCCTCCAACCAGGCGATCCTCGGTGTTCTCGCCGCCGGTCTCGCAACCGGTGCGAAATCTGGTAAGGAAGCCGGTGAAGCGGGCCTGAAATACTTCGCCGATCTCAACAAGGCGGGCAATTTCCTGCCGACCATCGGCAAGGCCGGCACGCTTGCACAGGGCGCAACGCCGATCATCATTGCCTGGGACTATAACGCGCTTTCCTGGAGGAAGACGCTGAACGACAACCCGCCGACAGAAGTCGTCGTTCCCGAGAAGGGCGTTCTCGCTGGTGTCTACGTTCAGGGCATCTCCGCTTACGCACCGCATCCGAACGCTGCAAAGCTGTGGATGGAACACCTCTATTCGGACGACGGCCAGCTTGGTTGGCTGAAGGGTTATTGCCACCCGATCCGCTTCAACGCGATGGTCAAGGCCGGCAAGGTTCCGCAGGAACTCATCGACAGCCTGCCGCCGGCAGCTGCCTACGAAAAGGCAATCTTTCCGACACTCGAGGAAGTTGATGCCAACAAGGCTGCCGTGACCGGCGGCTGGGACAGCGTCGTTGGCGCAAACGTGAAGTAACTGTTGAAAACGCACCCCGGACCCTCGAAGTCCGGGGTGCTTCTTTTATGATCTAGACTTCATAGACAGACCGTTTTAAAACGGCGTTTGGGGACAAGGATGCCATCAACCAACACCGCCGGACCATCCGACGCGGGCAGAAAGCTGCCGCTGCATTGGATAGGCGTCGTACCTTTTGCCGTTTTTGTGCTGCTGTTTCTGATCATGCCGACGATGAAGATCGTCATTGGCGCGTTTCAGCGGACAGACGGCACTTTCACGCTGGAAAACATCCAGGGACTTTTTACCGCCTCCATCCTTTCGGCCTACTGGATCTCGATAAAGATCAGTCTCGCCTCCGCCGCACTCGGTTGTCTGATCGGCTTTGCCGTGGCCGCAGCCGTGGTGCTCGGCGGTCTGCCGCAGCGCATTCGCGGCCCACTTCTCACTTTTTCCGGCGTCGCCTCGCAATTTGCCGGCGTGCCGCTTGCCTTTGCGTTCATCGCAACACTCGGCCCGGTCGGTCTGCTGACAGTCTTTCTGAAGACGCAGGTCGGCATTGACCTGAGGCTCCTGGGCTTCAACATCCTGTCTTTCTGGGGCCTGACGGTCACCTATCTGTTCTTCCAGATTCCGCTGATGATCCTCATCATCACCCCGGCGCTTGACGGCCTGAAACGCGAATGGCGCGAGGCTGCGGAAATTCTCGGCGCGACCGGTTTTCAATATTGGCGCATGGTTGCCTTCCCGATCCTGCTGCCCTCGCTGCTCGGAACCATGTCGCTGCTTTTCGCCAACGCCTTCGGCGCCGTCGCAACCGCTATCGCGCTGACCGGCTCCTCTCTCAATATCGTGCCGATCCTGCTTTTTGCGCAGATCCGCGGCGACGTCCTTGGCAATCCGCATCTCGGTTACGCTCTCGCCTTCGGCATGATCGTCGTGACCGGCATCGCCAACGCACTTTATATCTGGCTGCGCGCCCGCAGCGAAAGGTGGCTGAAATGAAGCGTTTCTTCGCCTGGGGCGCGCTGATTTTCGGCCTGCTCTATTTCGCCCTGCCGCTGATCGGCATGACCAATTTCTCCCTGAAGATGCGGCGCGGCGAATATTCCTTCGACGCCTATGCAAGGGTGCTGACCGATCCGCGCTTTCAGGAAACCTTCAGCTATTCCGTCGTGATGGCCCTTTTTACCATCGTTTTCGGTGTTCTGCTTGTTGTGCCAACCGCCTATTGGGTGCGCCTGAAACTGCCGGGCCTGCGCCCCTATATCGAATTCATCACGCTTCTGCCGCTGGTCATCCCGGCCATCGTCATCGTCTTCGGTTACATCAGGCTCTACAACACCTCGAGCTGGCTGCCGCTGACGGGAACAAGCTTCGGCACCAACCTGCTGTTGATGTTCGGTTACGCCACGCTTGCCCTGCCCTATATGTACCGCGCCGTCGATACCGGTCTTCGAACCATCGACGTGGCCACACTGACCGAAGCGGCGCAGAGCCTCGGCGCGGGATGGACCACCATCCTGTCGCGCATCATTCTGCCCAATGTCCTGGTCGCCGTGCTGTCGGGCGCATTTCTGACCTTCGCCATCGTCATCGGTGAATTCACCATGGCGGCCCTTTTGAACCGCCCGGCCTTCGGCCCCTATATGCAGCTGCTCGGCGCCAACCGCGCTTATGAACCGGCAGCGCTTGCCGTGATTTCGTTCGGCATCACCTGGGGTTGCCTCGGTCTCATCCAACTCGTTTCCCGTTATCAGAAGGGCGCGCCTCCCAAGGCCTGAGGACAAGATTTTCATGAGCTTTTTGACACTTAGCAACATCAAGAAATCCTTCGGCTCCGTGCAGGTCGTGCATGATTTCAACATGGCCATCGAGAAGGGTGAGTTCGTCTCTTTCCTTGGACCATCGGGCTGCGGCAAGACAACCGTGCTGCGCATGATCGCCGGTTTTGAAACGCCGACCGGCGGCTCGATCGTCATCAATGGCAAGGACCAGACGGCGCTGCGCCCCAACCAGCGCAACATCGGCATGGTTTTCCAGGCCTACGCCCTGTTTCCGAACATGAACGTCTTTGAAAACGTCGCCTTTGGCCTGAAAGTCGCCGGCAAGCCGAAAGCCGAGATCGAAGCCCGCGTGAAGGAAATGCTCCAGCTCATCCATCTGGAGCATCTGGCGGACCGTTACCCCTACCAGATGTCGGGCGGCCAGCAGCAGCGCGTGGCGCTTGCTCGCGCGCTCGCACCGAAACCGGAAGTGCTTCTGCTGGACGAACCGCTTTCTGCCCTCGATGCCAAGATTCGCGTGTCGCTGCGCGAAGAAATCCGCCAGATCCAGCAGAAGCTCGGCATCACCACCATCTTCGTGACCCACGATCAGGAAGAGGCGCTGTCGATTTCCGACCGCATCGTTGTCATGAACGGCGGCCGCGCCGACCAGATCGGCTCGCCTTTCGATATTTACAACAAGCCTGCGACCCGTTTCGTCGCCTCCTTCGTCGGTACGCTCAACCTTATCGACGCGATCGTCGTGGATGCCGCGGCGAACGTCATACGCGTCGGCGATCAGCAGATCACCCTGCCGCGACCGGTGGAAGCGGCCAATGGCGAAAAGATCACGCTGGCCTTGCGGCCGGAAGCCGGCGCGCTTGGCGCGGACGCCAAGGGTGATGTCGCGATATCAGGCATTGTCACCTCCAGTCAGTTCCTGGGCTCCGTCATCCGTACCCGTCTTGATCTCGGCGGGTCGACCCTGTCTTTCGACATGTTCAACGATCCCGGCACGGCGCCCCCGGCTGTTGGCGAGCAAGTAACGCTGAAATTTGCCGCCAACGATCTGATGGTGATCAAAGATTAAATCGCTTTCCTCTGTCGAGGGAAATCGTTAAAGCAGGCCTCATATCGACCGCAAATGAAGATGTGAGGCTGCTATGCGCGCGTTATTCTATGAACGTTTTGGCGAAACCCCTGTCGTTGCCTCTCTTCCCGATCCGGAGCCGACAGAAAACGGCGTTGTCATCGCCGTCAAGGCAACCGGTCTTTGCCGCAGCGACTGGCATGGCTGGATGGGCCACGACCCCGATATCCGCCTGCCGCACGTGCCCGGACACGAGTTCGCCGGTGTCATCGCCGCCGTCGGCAAAAACGTCAGCCGCTTCAAGACCGGCGACCGAGTCACCGTTCCCTTCGTTTCGGGCTGCGGGCATTGCCATGAATGCCGCTCGGGAAACCAGCAGGTTTGCGAGGCGCAGTTCCAGCCTGGATTTACCCATTGGGGTTCTTTCGCTGAATATGTCGCCATCGACTTCGCCGATCAGAACCTCGTTCACCTCCCGGAGACGATGAGCTATGCCACGGCGGCGGGCCTCGGCTGCCGTTTTGCCACCTCTTTCCGGGCGGTGACGGATCAGGGACGGCTGAAGGGCGGCGAGTGGCTGGCGGTTCATGGCTGCGGCGGCGTCGGCCTCTCCGCCATCATGATCGGCGCGGGTCTCGGCGCACAGGTCGTCGCCATCGATATTGCCGACGACAAGCTCGACATGGCCCGCCAGCTAGGCGCGACCGCAACGATCAATAGCCGCACCGTTGCCGATGTCGCCGAGGCCGTGCGCGACATCACCGGTGGCGGTGCGCATGTCTCGGTCGACGCGCTTGGCCATCCGCAGACTTGCTGCAATTCCATCAGCAACCTGCGCCGGCGTGGACGCCATGTGCAGGTGGGCCTGATGCTTGCCGACCATGCCATGCCAGCCATTCCCATGGCGCGCGTTATCGCCCATGAGCTCGAAATCTACGGCAGCCATGGCATGCAGGCATGGCGTTACGAGGACATGCTGGCCATGATCGAAAGCGGCAGGCTCGCGCCTGAAAAGCTGATCGGCCGCCATATCTCCTTGAGCGAGGCCGCAACGGCCTTGCCCGCCATGGACAGGTTTCAGGAAAGCGGCATCAGCATCATCGACCGCTTCGTATAGCGCTCAAGCCAGCCTCACGCGTTCCGCCGACCGAAAG
>NZ_JBQYSN010000110.1:0-14878 GCF_052686535.1 Agrobacterium sp. DKPNP3
CGTGGTTGGCAGCAAGGGCAGCAGAGCCACGTGTGGCAAGGGGACGCGAGACGGCGCGGCGCGGAGCGACGGGCGACGCCTGATGGTGGACGCTCCGTGAAGACGAGACCGATCGAGCCGCATCCTCGAACTTGAATTGCCCCAGGAGTTCGAACAGGGCCGCGGCCTCGCGCGCCAGGCTGTGGCTTGCTGCCGTCTGCTCTTCCACCATGGCCGCGTTTTGCTGCGTACCCTGATCGACGGTGTTCACCGCCTGATTGATTTCCACAAGGGCCGTGGACTGTTCACGCGCAGCGTCGACAATCGCCACGACGTTGCCATTGATATCCCGAACCTGCTCGGCAATCTCCTGAAGAGCCGAGCCAGCCTTTGTGACGAGGCTCACGCCGTTCTCCACCTGCGCGCCGGAGGCATTGATCAGGCTCTTGATTTCTTTTGCGGCCGTCGCGGAGCGTTGGGCGAGTTCGCGAACTTCCTGCGCCACGACCGCGAAGCCTTTGCCCGCCTCGCCTGCCCGCGCCGCTTCCACACCGGCATTCAGCGCCAGAAGATTGGTCTGGAAGGCGATTTCATCGATCACGCCGATGATATTGGAAATTTCACGGGAGGATTTTTCGATCTGGTCCATTGCGCTGATGGCGTCGCGCACGACCTGGCCCGAATGTTCGGCATGGTCGCGGGCACGGGCGACGATCTTTCCTGCCGCGTCGGCACGGCGGCTCGAATCATTCACTGCAGTGGTGATCTCTTCCAGTGCGGCCGCCGTTTCCTCGATCGAGGCCGCCTGCTGTTCGGTGCGTCTCGCAAGGTCATCGGCAGCGGACCTGATTTCGTTCGAGCCGGACGAAATGGCGCCAGCATTTTCAGAAACCAGCGTCATCGCCCTTTTCAGCTTTTCAGACGCGGCGTTAAAGTCCGTGCGCAAGCGATCCAAAGAGGGAATGAACGGCTTGTCGATGCTCTGGGCAAGATCGCCCTCGGCCAGATCGGTGAGACATTGCGCCAGCTTTTCGACGTTTTCGACGCGGCCGGTCACGTCGGTCGCGAATTTGACGACCTTGAACACTTTGCCGTTCAGATCGAAGATGGGATTGTACGAGGCCTGAATGAAGACCTTGCGGCCGCCTTTTCCAAGACGCATGAACTCATCCGCCACAAAATTGCCGCCGGCCAGCTTGTCCCAGAACTGTTTATATTGCGGCGACTGGATATAGGCAGGGTCGCAGAACATGGAATGATGCCTGCCCTGCACTTCGGAAAGAGAATAGCCAAGCGCTGCCAGAAAGTTGTCGTTCGCAGTCAGGACTTCACCCTGGGGAGAAAATTCAATGATGGCCTGCGCCCGCGAAAGCGCGTCGATCTTGCCCGCATCTTCCGCCGCCTTCAGCTTGCGGTCGGTAATATCGGTGGCGATCTTGACCACCTTCACCGGCTTGCCACGACGAAACACCGGATTGTAGGACGCCTCGATCCAGACTTCCCGGCCGCCCTTGCCGATGCGCTTATATTGCCGCTGATCAAACTGGCCGGCCGAAAGCTTGGACCAGAAGGCCTTGTAGTCCTGCGAGGACACGACCGCAGGCTCCACGAACATGCTGTGGTGCCTGCCGACGATTTCCGAAAGCTCATAACCGAGCGCCCGACAGAAATTTTCGTTGGCGTTGAGAATTTTTCCCGAAAGGTCGAATTCAATGATGGCCTGGGATTTGGAAAGCGCGGCGAGAACCGCAAAAGCATTGGCACCACGATCAAGAATACTCACGCGCGTTTCTCCGATGGAAAGGGATGATTCCTATTCAAAATCATTCGTGAATATTATGATTACATTCTTAAATAATATTTAAGGATAAAGTTGATGTTCGTCAGCCGGGAGTTGAACATCAAAGGAAAGCCGGCGATTCCGCCACTTGCCTACAAAATTCCCCACGCGGCCTGAAGCCACATGGCCGAAGTCATGGCGGCGCAATACTCGTGTCTGTACTTGAGTTTCGATTCGGAGGCCCGATGCCTCTTGAAATTGCAGAGTTTGACAATGCTTCTGGGGGAAACATGATCGACATTATAGCAGTGCTCTCGGTGTGGGCCTATATCGGCGGATTTTTAGTGCTGACGGCCCGATTGGCCAAACAAACGGGCGAGCCGATCTGGCTTTTCGCCAAAGGCCGTGAACGGCAAGCCATTCCCGCTATGCTTTTCCGTGTCGCCTTTCTTCTCGGCGCGCTTCTGCCGCTTGTCACTCTGTGGCTCGAACCGCAACAGGCCAGCTCGCTTCTGGACCGCCACGATGCCGGCACAGCCATCCGTATCCTCGGGGTGGCAATGGTGCTGGCGGGAGGTTTGCTCGCACTATACGCCCAGCATTACATGGGAAAATCATGGCGCATCGGTGCGGCCGAGGGCCATCTCGGCGCCATCGTGGATGGCGGGCCTTTCAGCTTTTCCAGAAATCCGGTCTTTGTCGGGCAGACTGTGCTGTTTGCCGGTCTGGGGCTGGTGTTCACCTCTGTCCTGCAGCTTTCCGTCGCCATCGCCGTTATCGTCGCGGTGGTGCTGCAGGTCAGTATTGAGGAGCGCGTGCTGACAAAGGAACTCGGTCCGGCCTATGATGCCTATCGCCGCAGGGTAAGGCGCTGGCTTTGACGCAGGACGGCGCAACGTTTTCGGAACGTTTGCACCACAGCCGCATTTCACGCCCGATGGGGAACCGGCAATGGCCGGCGAATTTCCGCGCCGGCACGACGACGATTTCAATTTGGGAGGAGCACACAAATGGAAAAGAACACGATCTGCATCTGGTACGACAAGGACGCCGAGGCTGCCGCCAGATTTTATGCCGAGACATTTCCCGACAGCGCGGTTACCGGGGTCAACCATGCGCCCGGCGATTTTCCTTCCGGTAAGAAGGGCGATGTGCTGACCGTGCAGTTCACGGTCGCCGGCGTTTCCTGCATCGGTCTCAACGGTGGACCGGCCTTCAAACATAGCGAGGCTTTTTCTTTCCAGATTTCAACCGAAGACCAGGAAGAGACCGACCGCTACTGGAACGCCATCGTCGGCAATGGCGGCCAGGAAAGTGCCTGCGGCTGGTGCAAGGACAAATGGGGCGTTTCCTGGCAGATCACACCCCGCGTGCTGATGGAAGCCCTGGCCGCCGGAGGCGCAGAAGCCAAGCGGGCCTTTGACGCCATGATGGAGATGAAAAAGATCGATATCGCCGCCATCGAAGCCGCGCGACGCGGTTGACACGAACCTTTCGGCGGGCAGACCTGTTCCTTGCTGCCCGCCGCGCTCCGGCTGAAAGTGGGATTTATCCCTTCACGCCCGAAGAAATCATGATCGCCTCCGTGACGCGTCTCTGGAAAATGACGTAAGCAATGATCACCGGGAGCGCCGCCAGCATGGCGATGGCCATGAGCCTGGCATAAGCGACGCCAAAGGTGTCGTTGACCTGCGTGATGCCGACCGGGATGGTCATCATGTTTTCCGAGGTGACGACAAGGAAAGGCCAGAAGAAGGCGTTCCAAACCGTGATGAATGTCACGATCGCCATGGCGGTCGTGATGCCCCAGTTGAGCGGCAGATAGACCTTGAACAGAATGGTGTATTCACCGCCGCCATCCAGCACCACAGCCTCTCGCATCTCTTTCGGCACGCTGTCGAAGAACTGCTTGTAGACGATGATGACGATGGGCGTGATCAGCTGCGGCAGGATGATGCCCGCCCAGGTATTGATGAGGTTGAGGTTCTTCATCAGGATGAACTGGGTGACCACAAGCGTCTGCGCCGGCACCATGAAACTCGCCAGCACGATGCCGTAAAGCAGCCGCCTGCCAGGAAAGCGGATCTGCGACAGCGCATAAGCGCACAACATCGAAATCAGCAGGACCGACACGGTAACGATCGCCGCCGTGCCAACGGAGTTGATATACCAGTTCATCAATTTGGTATTGAATATGGCGCTGACATAGGCGCTCAGCCGGAATTCATCCGGGATCAGCGACGTATTGCCCGCGACATTCTCATCCGAACGAATGGAGGTCACGAACGTCCAGTAGAGCGGGAAAATCCAGACCAATGCCGCAGAAAAGGTCAGCACGGTCAGGATAATGTTTTCTATTCTTCTGGTGAGGCTCATGAGTTCCTCCGAATGCGCAGCAGCTGAAACTGGAGAATGGAAACGATCATGATCAGCAGGAACAGCACGGTCGCGACAGCGGAGGCATAACCGCCATTGTTGAGCTGGAAGGCTTCACGATAGACTTTGAGCAGAAGCACGAAGCTGGAGTTGAAGGGTCCGCCGCCGCTGAGCAGATAAATCTGATCGAATATCTTTAATTGCAGGATCAATTGCAGAGTGAGCACGAGAGCCGTCACAGGCCAGAGAAGCGGCCAGGTCACCCGCCAGAAGCGCTGCCAGGTTGTCGCACCATCGAGCGAGGCGGCCTCGTAAAGCTCGGTGGGAATATTGCGCAACCCAGCAATGAACAGCAGCACGTTGAAGCCATTCGTCCACCAGATGGTGACGACGGCGACCATCGGCATGACCCAATACGGGTTCTTGAAGACCGCGACCGGCTTTCCGGCAATCAGCGAAATGACAGGCTGGAGAATGCCGAACTGCAGATCGAGCATCCAAGCCCAGATTTCGGTCACGACCGATACGGGCAGCACATAGGGCAGGAAGAACAGGCTCATGGCGATCGTCTGCTTGACGCCCGAAAGGCGGCTGACGGCGAGCGCTATCATCAGGGCGATGACGGTCGTCGGCACGACGGTCAGAAGCACGAAATAGCCGTTATTCTTCAGCGAGGTTACGAAGAGCTTGTCGCTCAGCAGCTTGGTGTAGTTGGCAAGCCCAACCCAGTTTCCGTCACCGATCAGCGGCGCATCTGTGAAACTCATGCGCACCATTTCAATCAGCGGATAAAGGAAAAAGGTGGCGAAGACCACGATGAACGGCGTCACCATCGACAGCGCGATCAGCGATTTCTTGCGCCGGTTTTCAATCATTGCCATGGACTGTCTCCGGAACTTCACGCATTGCAGGCGCCCCCCGGCCAGAGACCGGAGGGCTGGTATCCTGTCACTTCAGCTTGCTTTGCAGCTCTTCCTTGATCTGCTCCACCGCATCCGCACCGCTCATGAAGCCCTGGATGGCCGGCGCGATGACATTGAGCGCCGCATCATAGGCGGGCGAGGCAACACCGGTGATCGTGGTTTTCGGATCGAATACTGCCGCTTCCGCAAGAGATGCATAGGTCGCATTCGGCTGCATCGCCTTGTAGTCGCTGCCTTCGGTGATGGACTTATAGGCCGGGATATGGCCCGCATCCGCCCAGCTGATGGCATGTTTTTCCATCCAGCCGATCACTTTCATGACGGCGGCGCGCTTCTCACCCGAAACGGTCTTGTCGCCCTGGTTGGGAATGGCAAAGGCGTGTGAATCCGCCCATGTGGCGCGCTTCCCCATGAAGGGCGGAACCTCGACCGCGCTCCATTTGAAGCCCAGCTTGTTGTTCTTTTCCAGATCCTTGTAGGTCGGCACTTCCCAGACGCCGTTCAGCTGGAAGGCGGATTTTCCGGCAGAGAACAGCGCGACGGAAGCTGGATATTCCGCCTGCTCGGGCGCCCAGCCGTTTTCACGCCATTTCGACATGGTGTCGATGGCCTTGGCGGCCTTTTCGGCATTGTCACCGGCAAGCACCTCGCCATTGGTGACGAGTTCACCGCCCTGCTGCGAGAAGAGGGTGTAGAAGACACGCCAGACCCCGGCTTCGCCGCCGGATTGGTAGGTCACCGGCGTCTCAACGCCATTCTCCCTCGCCCAGCCCAGAGCCTTTTCAAAGTCGTCCATCGTTTTGATGCCGGTCAACTTGCCTTCGGCGTCGATATAGGGCGACCCTTTGAGAAGATCGGCATTGTAATAAAGAATAAGCGCGTGAATGTCGAAAGGCACGGCATAGAGCTTGCCGTCATGGGTCGCCGCCTCAAGCGGTGCGCTGAAGAAATCGTCTTTCTTCAGACCGGCATCTTCGAGGTCCTTGTCGGTAATCTCGCTCAGCACCTTTTCCTGCAGCGCCAGCGGCGCACGGGAAAGGTGGTAGGTCATGACATCGGGCCCCTCGCCGACGGCAGAAGCGGTCCGCACCTTGGTGTAGAAGGGCACGCCCCATTCGAGCGTTGTTCCCTTCACCTGGATATCCGGATGTTCCTTGTTGAAGGCATCGATCAGCGCCTTCATGCGCACGCCGTCGCCGCCGGACAGAAAGTCCCACCAGACGATATCCTGTTTGGCCAGCGCCGGCAGGGCGGTCAAACCCAAAACCGTGCCAACAAGCAATGTCTTGATCAGTCGCATCGTTCACTCCTCCCGTTATGTGGAAACACCCCTTGAAGAGGTGGTCTGCTCAGTCGAAAGGCGCCTCCTCGCGCCTATCGCAATCTCCTGCCCTCGCTGTCGAAGACCAGGATGTGCTCAGGCGCCGCGCTAAGCGACACGGACCGGCCATCGAGACTCTCACGCGAGCCCTGCCGCTGCACGATGATTTCCTTGCCCGAGGGCGCGCGGGTGTAGAGATAGGAAACATCGCCCAGCTCCTCCGCCACCTCGACATTGACGGGCAAGGCACCCTCCTGCGTTATCGTCAGATGCTCCGGCCGAACGCCGATTTCGACCCGCTGGCCGGCGGATACAGGCTGTGAAAGCCGTGCTTCCAGATGCTTCTGCCCGCCATCGAGCGAAATCGTCGCGACGCCGTTTCGCTGTTCGACAATCTGCGCCTGCAGGAAGTTCATCGCCGGCGAGCCGATGAAGCCCGCGACGAACCGGTTATCAGGATCGTCATAAAGGGTGAGCGGTGCACCAGCCTGCTGCACCACGCCGCCCTTCAGCACGAAAATCTTGTCAGCCAGCGTCATGGCCTCCACCTGGTCATGCGTGACATAGATCATCGTGGCGCCGAGCTTGCGGTGAAGGCGTGTCAGTTCCAGCCGCATCTGCACGCGCAATTCCGCATCGAGGTTCGAAAGCGGCTCGTCGAAAAGGAACACCTTCGGCTGCCGCACGATCGCGCGGCCAATCGCGACGCGCTGCCGCTGCCCGCCGGAAAGCTGCGAGGGTTTTTTATGCAGATGGTCTTCGAGTTGCAGGATGCGGGCAGCCTCGCCCACCCTCTCATTCACCTCGGCTTTCGGGCGGCGCGCAAGCCGCAGGCTGAAAGCCATGTTCTCAAACACCGACAGATGCGGATAGAGCGCATAGTTCTGGAACACCATGGCCACACCACGATCGGCCGGTTCGACGGCCGTGACATCACGGTCGTCGATGGCGATGCGCCCGCCGCTGGTCTCCTCAAGACCGGCGATCATGCGCAGCAGCGTGGATTTGCCGCAACCGGAAGGCCCGACGAAGACCGCGAAGCTGCCGGTCGGGATTTCCATCGAGACATCCCGGATCGCCGCAAAGGACCCGAAGGACTTGGCTATATTGTTGAGACGGACACCCATGGCCGCCTCACTGAACCTTCAGCCGCAGCACGTGATAGGACAGCGCTGGCACGGAACCTTTCAGCGCTCCGTCTTCGACGCCAACGCCGCTGCCCGGCGTCGGCACAACGCGATCCGGCTGATCCGGCCCGTTGCCGACACGCAGGTCATATCCCGCCATGGCCAGATGCAGGTCGAGTGACGCCGACGAGAACCCGGTGAGGCTGACATCGAGGTCGGCTGCCTCGGTCAAGTGCCGGTTCAACACGAACAGCGTCATCATGCCTTGGGCTTCATCATAAACCCCGGCGACATCGAGATATTTGACGTCATCGGCCGCGTTGCAATCATAGGTCGGGCAATCCACCGCAACATTCAACGCAACACCGCGACCATAAAGCGAGGCGAACTGATAGGGATAATAGATGGTCTGGCGCCAGGCAGGCCCGTTCTTTTCCGCCCGGATGGGGGCGATGACATTGACGAGCTGGGCGATACAGGCGATGCGCACCCGGTCCGAACGGCGGATGAACTCGTTGAGCAGACCGGCGACAAACAGCGCATCCTCGAAGTTGTAAGTTTCCTCCAGAAGTGCAGGCGCTTCGGGCCAGTCCCAGCTCTTGATGCGTTTGCCGTCTTCTTCGCGGATGTGATACCAGACGTTCCATTCGTCGAAGCAGATGGACACATCGTTCTTGGCGCGCTTCTTCGCCTTCACATAATCGATGACGCCTGCAATCGTCTGGATATAGCGCCCGGTTTCCTCGATTTTGCCGAAATAGTTCAGCGTGTCGCGGCTGCTATTGCCGAAATATTTGTGCAGCGAGATGTGATCGACATTCTCGTAGCATTCCTCCAGCACTTCGCGCTCCCATTCGGGATATGTCGGCATGCCGTCATTAGAGCTGCCGCAGACGATCGCTTCAATGGCCGGATCGAAGCCCTTGAAAGCCTTGGCAGTTTCGTTGGCGAGGCGGCCATATTCGACCGCCGTCTTGTGGCCTATCTGCCAGGGGCCGTCCATCTCGTTGCCGAGGCACCACATTTTCACGCCATGCGGCTTTTCGGTGCCGTGGCTGCGGCGCAGGTCACTGAGAGCAGTACCGCCTGGGAAATTCACATATTCAAGGAAGTTGCGGGCGTCATCCAGACCACGGGAGCCAAGATTGACCGCGAGCATCATCTCGATGCCGGCCATCTGCGCCCAGTCGGCAAATTCATTGATGCCGATCTGGTTGGTTTCCTTCGAGCGCCAGGCGAGGTCGAGGCGGATGGGACGCTGATCGCGCGGGCCGATGCCGTCTTCCCAGCGATAGGCAGACACGAAGTTGCCGCCGGGGTAGCGGATGGCTGGAATTTTTAAATCCTGAACAAACTTCAGAACGTCCTTGCGGAAGCCGTTGGCATCCGCCTGCGGATGGCCTGGCTCATAGATCCCGCCATAGATCGCACGCCCCATATGTTCGATGAAGGCGGAATATAGGCGATCGTCGATACGCCCAATCCGGAAATCCCGGTGGACTGAAACCCGCGCTTTCATAGGCTCTCCTCCCTGCGCATTCATATTTCAAAACATGATATAAACCATATTTATCGATATAGTTGCCGAGGGAATTCGCGCCTGTCAACCGCGAAAATCATACTTATGACTTTTGTGAGATTAGCCGGCCGTTCGCAGCCGCAGGATAATGTCCTGATCATAATTGCCGAAACCACGACCGAAGATGTTCAGCCCGCCGGGATGTTTGGCATCGGCCTTGACCTCGATGCGTAGCCGAATGGAGCGGTGGCTGGCGAGATCGATATCCGCAAGCGTGACATCCGAAATGCGGGTTCCGTCGACATAGGTTCCCTGTGCGGTGATGCGCCACGTTTTCAGCATCCCGTATTGGGAGCCGGACAGTTTCCACCAGTCCGGCGTGAAGACGCCCCGCTTGTCGCCAAAGTCCCCTGGCGAGGTCCAGACGCCGATTTCCTTGCCATTGACGGACAGCGTGATATCGGAGGGCCAATTGCTGTGAGTTCCCGGCACCTCGGAACTCACCTCCATCGAAAACTCGATTTCCTCGACTTCACGGCCCTGAATCTTGGCATTATTAGGGAATTGATACTCCACGAAACCCGATGTCAGCCATAGCAGCGCCGTCTTCATCCGGTCTGGATCCATGAAAGTATCAGGGACATCGAGAAGCCCGATAATACCATCGGGCGAGCAAATTCCACAGGGCGCGGTGACAGAACTCTGGGTATAAAGGCCGAGCGGCATGGCGACCGCAATGTAATTTGAGACCACCGGCACCTCGGGTTTCCGGAAGGAAACGATCAATTCGTCGCAGGTGGCAAAGCAGATTTTTTGGCTGCCCTTACGGGCCTTGCGTGTCTCCGTCCGCAACAGCCCCGCGTCTTCGAGCACAGCCACACCGGCGGAAACGGTGGACTGCGGCAGCTCTAATTTTTGAGCGATTTCGTTGACGTTGAGGCCGCTTTGCTCATGCAGCAATTTCAATATCTGTACGCGGATCAGAGACGCAGCCGCCTTCAGAACATCGAACTCTTTTTCAGCATCAACGAGCAGGAAATTGGGCGCCATAGTCTAATCTTCAGATTTATCGATCCAGATCAGAATTTCTGGCTTAAATAACCCGTACTTGTCCAGCCCTCTTTGTCATAATGCCGGCGCAAAGGAAAGAAAGCCTTCCCACGTCGCCAGATATCAAGGGAAAGGCACCGCCATGCGGCTGCGAGACCGCACGGCGGTGCCTTTTCGTCGTCAGCCGCGCTTGCGCAGGGTCCGCGTGCCGGTGTCGACGAGATTTTGCGCTGCTTCATCCACGCTGGCGCGGCCGAAGGCGAGCGAATCGGCGATAGGACGCATCACGCCGCGGTCAAACTCATTGGCGCCGATCGGGGCGGGCTCGGGGTAGGAATCCAACTTACCCGACAGGCTCTCAATGTAATCCACCGTCTTGCGCTCGGTCTCATTGAGCGTCGGCAACAGGGCCTCACGCACCACCTTGGCGGGCGGCACGCCGCGCTCGACGCCGAGCACCTTGCCCGCTTCCAGATCATTGACGAAGAAGTTGATAAATTTCGCCGCCTCTTCCCCATTTGTCGAGGTGGACGAAATCGACCAGATGAGCCCTGGCCGGTAATAATGACCGGTTGGCTTCCCCGGCCCCTCGCCCGGGAGCATACCGATAGAGAGCGTTTGCTTGTTGAGTTTCTGGTAGCCGACAAGCTGGTTGGAATAGGCAAAACCGATGGCTGAATTGCCAAGCGTCAAGGCGTTGGACTCGATGGTATTGTCGTCACGCGTCTGGATATCGGCGGAAACGCAAAGCTTGTTCTCGCGCAGGTCCTCCCAATAGGCGAACCATTCCTTGGCGTCTTCCTTGTTAAAGCCGATGGTGCCGTCCTGGAACAGAAGCTTGCCGCGCTGACGCAGCCAGACATCGAAGACATAATGATAACGCGCGCCATAGGGCACGGCCCAATAGTTGCGTTTTGCCGGGCCGTTCTTCTTGAAATCGCGCGCCAGTTCCGCAAGCGCCTTCCAGGTGATCTGCTCCTTCGGCACAGATACGCCGGCCTCCTTCAGCGTATCGGCGTCATACATCATGCAGAAGGAATTCAGCCCGAGGCCGACGCCGTAAAGCTTGCCGTCGATGCGGCAGAGATCCACCTCGCTTTTGCCGAAGGTAGAAAGATCAAGCGACTTGCCGACGAACTGATCCAGCTCCATGCAGGCGCCTCGACCCGAATAATCGGCAATGGTGGAAGGCTCGAGCTGGAAGATATCGGCAACGTTGCGTCCCGCCATCGACGTCGCAAGCTTGGTCCAGTAATCGGAACCGGCGATCATTTCGCCGCTCACCTCCGTCTGCGGATTGGCCTTCTGGTAAAGAGCAATGACATCGTTGGTGCGCTTGCTGCGATCGGCAGATCCCCACCATACGCAACGGAGGCGCGTGTCTGCTGCGGACGCGCGCAAGCCGCCAGCGGCAACGCCAAGGCCGGCCAGTGCCGCGGTCACCAAAAATCCACGTCTATCGATCATTTGCATCTGCTCCTCCCGCGTTTTGCAAATTTTTCAGATACGGCTTAATTTCTTGCAATTTTTCTTTCGTTGCAATATTTGCATGACAAATGATTTTTTTGCAAGCGCAGGAGACGATATGAACGATACGCCCGACATCAGCCGTCCGCGTCAGTCGGATATCGCCCAACGCGCTGGCGTCTCCATCAGCACTGTCTCGCGCGTTCTGGCTGGCGAAAAAGGAATAAGCGCATCGATCCAGACCAAGGTTCTGGGCGTTGCGGCGGAGCTAGGCTATCCCCTGCGACCGGCGATGAACCAGGCAACCGGTGTGCCGCTGGAAGGCAAGACAATTCTTGCGCTCATGTCCGCGGAAAGGGCAACGGGCGATATCGGCGCTTTTTACCACGACATTTTCGATACGTTGCGAAGCCTTGCGCAGACGGACGGATTCGAACTCGATATCAGGCTTTTACACCAGAAGCAGATTGACGACGCGCTGATCCAGCGGGTTTGCGAGGTGGACGGCCTCCTCGCCATCGGCCTCGATCCTGAGGAGGAGATCATCCACCGCATCACGCAGGGCGTCGTGCAACCGGTTCTGGTCAACAGCGCCGATCCCGCCATGGCCCTCGATTGCGTCTCGCCTTCGAATTTTTACGGGGGTGCGCTGGCAGCGCGAAGGCTACTGGAACTGGGGCATCGCAAGGTCGCCTATATAGGCCCACATCATCGCCACACCATCAGGGAGCGTATGCGCGGCTTCCGACAGACGATTCTTGAGGAAGAGGGAGCGACCTATGAGGAGTTCCTGCTTTCGACGGCGGATAGCGGCTTCGGGCAGGCCGGCAATGCGGTTCGTCAGCTGCTGGCCAAGAACCCTGAGTTGACAGGCCTATTCTGCATGAATGACGCCATTGCCCTTGGTGCGCTGGGCGCAGCGCAGGAGCTTGGCCTCGGCGTGCCCGAGGATCTTTCCATCATCGGTTTCGACGACCTTCCTTTTGCCGAACTCTCCACGCCGCGTCTCAGTACGATCCGGGTCGACCGCCGCGAGATCGCCCGCGAAGCGGTTGACCTGTTGCGGCGGCGTCTGACCGAGCCTTCCGCCAACGCCCGTCAGGTGCAGCTCGGCGTTCATCTTGTCGAGGGGCAAACCGCAGGCAAGGCGAAAGTGACGCGGAAGGCAACACGTGATGCATGACACCATGACCAGACCCGCAATGGCCAGATTTAACCCGCTATACGGTAACCCGCTGAAAAGCCGCGCCGATGTGCGCCGGGCGCTAGATGACAGTTTCGCGCCGCTTCTGCGCTATTTTTCGCCAGGCGGCGCAAGGGTGACGCTGAGCGGCACCGCCGCACATTTCGACCGCGCCGCGGCTGATCTGGAAGGCTTTGCCCGGCCGCTATGGGGCATAGCGCCGCTGGCGATGGGCGGCGATCCACTCGACCATTGGCCGCTTCTGGCACGGGGCATCGCTAATGGCACCGACCCTTCCCACCCTGAGTATTGGGGCGACGTACGCGAAAAAGACCAGCGACTTGTGGAGCTCGCGGCCATCGGATTTGCGCTGCGCCTTGCGCCGCAGCACCTTTGGGAGCCGCTGTCCGCTACACAGAAAGACAATGTGCGCCGCTATCTCCTGGCAGCGCGCGAGCGCCAATACGCCGACAATAACTGGAAGTTTTTTCGCATCATGGTCGACATGGCGCTCGACCATCTCGGTATCGAATTCGACCGCAGCCTGACCGAAACCTTTCAGAAGGAACTCGACGATTTCTATATAGCCGACGGCTGGTATCGCGATGGCAATTACCGCCGCGTCGATCACTATATTGCCTTCGCCATGCATTTCTATGGCCTGATTTATGCGAAACTCAGCAAGCCGGGTGATGCTTATGCCGAACGTTACCGCGAACGCGCCCGCCTTTTCGCTGGCGATTTCGCCCGCTGGTTCGATAACGATGGCGGTACACTGGCTTTTGGTCGCTCCATGACCTACCGTTTTGCCTGCGGCGGTTTCTGGGCCGGCCTTGCCTTTGCCGACGAGGAGGCGCTGCCCTGGGGCGAGATCAAGGGGCTTTGTCTGAGCCATCTGCGCTGGTGGGCGGACAAGCCGATTGCCGATCGCGACGGCGTGCTTTCCATCGGTTACGCCTATCCGCAGCTTACCATGTCGGAAAGCTATAATTCGGCCGGTTCGCCCTATTGGGCCTTCAAGGCTTTTTTGCCGCTCGCCCTGCCAGAAAGCCACCCCTTCTGGCAGGCGGAAGAAAAGCTGCCCGAACCATCCGCAAGCCCTAAGCCGCTTGTTCATCCCGGCATGGTGATGATGCGGACGAAGGGCAATGTCACCGCACTTTCCAGCGGCCAGGAAAACCTCGCCATGCGCGGCGGCCCTGAAAAATATGCCAAATTCGCCTATTCCTCCCGTTATGGTTTCGGCGTCGAAGTGGATGAACGTGGTTTCAAGACCAATGGCTTCGACAATATTCTGGCCTTTTCCGACGACGGCCTGCATTACCGCGTGCGCGAAACCAACGAGAAGGTTCTGCTGGCGGGGGAAAACCTGCGCGCGACATGGAAGCCGTTTGCCGATGTCGCCGTTGAAACCACGCTGGTTGTGGCTGGCGACTGGCATATCCGGCTGCACCGGATCACGTCCGAACGCCCCCTTTCCGTGATCGAAGGCGGTTTTGCAATCAACCGCAACGATGGCGACGGCGATGCCTTGCGCGAAGAGACCGGACGGGCGACGGCCGATTGCAGGACCGATATTTCCGCCATTGTCGATCTTGGTTCGAGCATCACCCGGTACGGCGTCGCGCTGAAAGCGCTTCCCAACACGAACCTCATCAACGCCAAGACCACGGTGCCACAATTGCGGGGTGAGATCCCGGCGGGGGACACTCTGCTTGCCTGCGCCGTCTTTGTCGGTGTCAGCGGGGCAGAAAGCGAGGAGGCACTGGCTTCTGTTCCGCGACTCCCGGACCTCGAAACGCTTGATCGCCTGTTTGCTGATGAGGGAGTTCCGGTCAGCGCCATGGCAGGACTGCCGCAATGACAAGCCCGCTTCCGCGTCTCAGTCTGGCTATGGATACCAAGCGAACACAGCACGTGCTGACTTCGCAGGCATTGACCAAGCTTTCACAGATTGCCGATATACTCGATACTCTTCCGATCCGCGACTTCCACGATCCCGCGGTGCAAGAGCAGCTCGCGCAGACGGATATTCTTCTGACCGGCTGGGGCTGCCCGGAGATCGGGGTAAGGGAGCTCGCTGTGATGCCGCGGCTCAGGCTGATCTCCCATGCTGCCGGCACGGTCAAATATTTCCTGTCGCAAGCGGTGTT
>NZ_JBQYSN010000111.1:0-13898 GCF_052686535.1 Agrobacterium sp. DKPNP3
ATGGGAACTGCGCTGGAGCCGCGGCCGGGATATGCTTGATGAGAAAACGGTGTTCGTCATGGACGAGGCCGGCATGGTCGCCTCGAAGCAGATGGCGGGCTTTGTCGATGCAGTCGTTCGGACAGGCGCCAAGATCGTCGTGGTCGGCGATCCCGAACAGCTTCAGCCGATAGAGGCGGGCGCCGCCTTTCGCGCCATCGTCGACCGTATCGGTTATGCCGAACTCGAAACGATCTATCGCCAGCGCGAGGACTGGATGCGCCAAGCGTCGCTAGATCTGGCGCGCGGCAATGTCGAGAAGGCGCTGGCATCCTACAATGCCAATGCAAGAATTGTTGGCGAACGTCTGAAGGTCGAAGCGGTTGAGCGCCTGATCGCCGACTGGAACCATGACTACGATCAGTCGAAGACGGCCTTGATCCTCGCGCATCTGCGCCGTGACGTACGTATGCTGAACGTCATGGCCCGCGAAAAACTGGTCGAGCGAGGCATTGTGGAAGATGGCCATGTCTTCAAGACGGCTGACGGTATTCGCCAGTTCGACGCAGGCGACCAGATCGTCTTCCTGAAGAACGAGACGTCGCTCGGCGTCAAGAACGGCATGATCGGCCACGTGGTTGAGGCCGCGCCAAACCGCATCGTCGCCGTGACCGGCGAGGGCGAGCACCGCCGGCATGTCGTGGTCGAACAACACTTCTACAGCAATCTCGATCACGGCTATGCAACAACCATCCACAAGTCCCAGGGTGCCACCGTCGACCGGGTGAAAGTGCTGGCATCGCTGTCGCTGGATCGGCATCTCACCTATGTGGCGATGACCCGTCATCGCGAGGATCTGCAACTCTATTACGGGACGCGATCCTTCGCCTTCAGTGGTGGGCTTTCCAAGGTTCTTTCCCGGAAGAATGCCAAGGAAACCACCCTCGATTACGAGCGCGGCAATTTATATCGCGAGGCGCTGCGCTTCGCTGAAAACCGTGGCCTGCACATCGTCCAGGTGGCGCGAACATTGCTGCGCGACCGGCTCGACTGGACGCTTCGGCAGAAGGCGAAGCTTTCCAATCTTGCAGAGCGCCTTGGCGCTTTTGCAGAGCGTCTCGGCTTCAATCAATCCCTAAAATCGCAAACGATGAAGGAGGCCGCGCCCATGGTTGCAGGCATCAAGACATTCTCCAGTTCCGTCGCCGACACTGTCGGGGACAAGCTCGGCGCCGAGCCCGCCCTGAGGCAGCAATGGGAGGAAGTCTCGGCGCGCTTCCGGTATGTTTTCGCCCATCCGGAGACCGCATTCCGGACCATGAATTTCGATGCGGTCCTCGCCGACAGGCAAGCTGCAAAGCAGCTCCTGCAGAAGCTCGAAGCCAAGCCGACGTCTATCGGGCCTCTGAAGGGTAAGACCGGTATCCTCGCCAGCAAGGCAGAACGAGAGGACCGCCGTATCGCCGAAGTTAATGTTCCGGCCCTGAAGCGGGACCTCGATCAATATCTTCGCATGCGGGAAACTGCTGCGCAGCGGCTGAAGACGGACGAGCAGGTTATGCGCCAGCGCGTTTCGATCGATATTCCGGCCCTTTCACCGGCGGCCCGCGTGGTGCTGGAGCGGGTCCGCGATGCCATCGACCGCAACGATCTGCCGGCGGCGATGGCTTATGCGCTCAGCAATCGTGAGACCAAGCTCGAAATCGACGGGTTCAACCAGGCTGTCACCGAGCGGTTCGGTGAGCGGGTGTTGTTAAACAACGCCGCGCGTGAGCCCTCCGGACAGCTTTACGAAAAGCTTGCCGAGGGGATGAAACCCGAGCAGAAGGAACAGCTGAAGCAAGCCTGGCCGGTCATGCGCACTGCCCAGCAGCTCGCCGCCCACGAGCGCACCGTCCAGTCGCTGAAACTGGCCGAGGAGCAACGTCTCACCCAGCGCCAGACGCCGGTGCTGAAGCAGTGAGACGGCGAGCAGTTCCTCTGTTTTTGACGGGCGCCAGCGTCCTCATATCAGGACTGGTGTTGATAGCGTTCTTGGGCGGATACCGCCTGAACGTGACGCCGAGCGAACCACTCGGGATCTGGCGCATCGAAGAACTCAAGCGTCCAGTCGCGGTCGGCGATCTGGTTTTTATCTGCCCGCCGGAAACATCGGCAATCGTGGAAGCCCGCGTGCTTGGATATTTGCGGCGTGGGCTCTGCGCTGGCGGGTTTGCACCGTTGATCAAGAGGGTCGCGGCGCTGCCCGGCCAGCATGTCGACATCACCGACCACATTGCCATCGATGGCCGGTCTTTACCGGCATCCACTGTGCGCGATCGGGACGGTGAGGGCAGACCGATCACTCCTGATCCCGGCGGCATCGTGCCGCCCCATCACATGTTTCTCCACTCTTCCTTTGCGAGCTCCTATGATAGTCGATATTTCGGCCCGGTTCCTGATTCCGGACTTCTCGGTCTGGCGCGGCCGGTCTTCACCTTCAATCAGTGACCGAGGTGGCGACCATATGTCTGTTCGCTGGAAATCCCCTCTTCTGATCCTCGCGTCCATTGCCTGCGGGTGGGTTGGCTGGAGCGGGGAGGTGCTTCTTCTCCCGCTCGCCATCTTTCTTCCCTTGCTATGGTCAAACGCGTCCTCGCGATCGATCGCGTCCCTTGTGGCGGCCGGCTATTTCCTGGCGGCCTCCCGCGGGTTGCCACAGGGCGTGGCCAACTTCTATAGTGCCGATCTCTTGCAGGGGCTCGTGCTTTGGGTCTCGGCTTCCGCATCCTTCATCATCGTCCATGCAGTTTTTTGGACGAAGCCTCGTTGCGAAAACGCGGCCAGAAGAAAGATGGCTGATGCGACGAGGGCGTACCGCTATCTTGCCGTGGTCGTGCTTATGGCGCTGCCGCCCTTCGGTATCACTGGTTGGGCGCATCCACTGACAGCTGCCGGGGTGTTGTTTCCAGGCTGGAAATGGTGGGGACTGTTCGCGATGACGGCCGGCCTGATCGTCATGACGACGAGATTCTGGCCGGCCGCTGCCATTACGCTCGGGGCGTTCTGGCTCTGGTCCGCCACAACATGGACCCCGCTGAATCTAGCGGAAGGATGGCGAAGCGTCGACCTCCACCAGGGGCGAAACCTTGGTCGGGACGGGTCACTCGCGTACCAGCGTGACCTGATCGCAACGGTGCGCCAGACGATTGCGTCGCATCCGGACACACATGTCATCCTGCTGCCTGAAAGCACGCTCGGCTTCTGGACGCCGACGGTTGAAAACTTGTGGCGGGAAGGGTTCCGTGGGCCGGACGTGACCGTGGTCGCCGGCGCGGCCAGGATTGGGGTGAAGGGCTATGACAATGTCATGGTGGCAATTTCGCCCGGCGCAGCAAAGCCCCTCTATCGCCAACGCATGCCGGTCCCGGTTTCGATGTGGCAACCATGGTCGCGATGGGCCGGGCAGAGCGGTGGAGCACGGGCCGACTTCTTCGGCGATCCGGTGGCGGAGGTTGCCGGGGTAAGGATCGCACCGCTGATCTGCTACGAGCAGCTCATTCTCTGGCCGGTCCTGCAATCGATGCTCCACGCGCCGCAAGTGATCGTTGCGGTTGGCAATGGCTGGTGGACAAAAGACACCTCGATCGTCGCCGTCCAAAAAGCAAACGTGACTGCGTGGGCCAAACTTTTCGGTCTGTCTGTCGTCACGGCATTCAACACCTGAAGGAGAACCGGAATGGTCGATCTTGCCCTCATCCAGCAATGTGCCGATCTCAATCTGAGGCTGGCGATCGTCGAGCAGTTTATCGAGCGGGCGGGTTCTCAGGATCCCCTTGCGGTCTCGGTGCGCTCTGGAAACCGCATTGTATTGGTGCCGAAACCGACGACGCCTGATGACACACTGGCGGTGATCCGCGACAATCTCGGTCGAAACACCGTTCGCGTTGGAATCACCCAGTATCCAGCAGGCGTCGGCATAGTCGAGGCCGGTCAGTTGAAGGAGGATCTGGTCAAGCCTTGTGAGAATATCCGTTTGGGGACGGCGTTGTTCGGCAAAGTCTACCGTATCGTCATGAAATGGTATGGTAATCCGACCGCGAAAGACGTCCTGCCACAGGTCATGGATGATGCGGTCATTGCCTGGCAGACGGGGTATTTTGAAGGGGTAGCCGTATTCCGCGCCGAGGATCCAGGTGACGTGAAGGTCGCGCGACCCGAAGCGGCTAATCCTGAGACGTCCGAACAAGACATCTCCCCGGAAAAAGATAATGGTGCGACCGAGCCCGGGAACAACGCGCTCGTGTCCGACCCGCACAAAGCAGGCATCAGGATCGATCTTTCGGGTGTCGGCATAAGGCCTTGAAGCCAGTCTCTTTTGAGCTCCGCAAAGCGATTGTTTTTCCAGCGGACTAGCGGAAACAGTCTGGACCTTTTATAAGGGTCGCGACGTAGTACGTGCTGCGTTGCGGCTTAGAATCCGCAGATGAACGGTTGGCATCGGCCGAAACGGTGCCAAGAACCCTCTGACCTTGTGTCCGGGGGCCTGCGGCGTATGTCCAGGCTCCGGCTAAAGGTCGCAGGGCCGATTCATCTCGGATTCTAACCCCCGGTCAGGGTTCAAAGGGTTCATTGTCGGCGGGGGCGAACCGCGGACGAAAATTCTGGACAGGTCCGCGATGGAAACGAAAGACGTTGCAGTGTCGGATACAAGTGTACTGCGCCCGGTGATCGGGCTTACCCGTGGCTTGGCGACGGCAGAGGTTGAGACGTTGGCGGTTAATGCCATAAGGCTCCACCGGCAGCTCGTCGAAAAAGCCGATCAACTCTACCAGGCCCTGCCGACAGATCACCAGACCGGCAAGGCGACGGGCGGTGGGCAGCATCTTGAGTATATCGAAGCAATGATTGAGATGCATGCTCAAATGAGCGCGGTGAACACCTTGGTAGGTCTCCTAGGATTTATCCCCAAAACGTCGGTTAGTTGAAGTTTGCGGTCAGATCAGTCCGGCCCGGATGGCAAGTGCCACCAGGTGCGGCATCGTATGGATCTGGAAGCGCTTTCTCGTTTCTTCAAGTTTGCTTTTCACTGAATTGTATTTGACGCCTTCAAGATCGGCAGCTTCTTCCATCGTCTTACCGACCGAAATCCAGTTTAAGTACGCCGCCTCCTTCGGGTCTAGCCATCCCGGATGCTGTGCAGTCGGAGTGAGGGGCAAAAGGCTCATGCGTGTGTGAAGCTGCCCAACAGCGGCGGCCGCCGCGACGGGATCGATATCGCGCTTGAGTTCAATGGAGGCCTTTCCGGAGGCCAGCGTAAAAATGGAAGTCGAACCGTTTGCAGCTCTAATGGGAATAGTGATCCCAGAACGGATCCCAAAATCCGCTGCTCGGTCGAAGAACGCGCGACCTTCTTTTGAAAGGTGCCGTCTTTCCGCCTCCCCACTCCATGTGAAAACCCGCTTCAGTGATTTTGCACGGTTTACAATTGGGTCAATCGCATCGAACTTCCGCTCGAAATAGATCGAGCGCCATTCGGCTGGGTAATTTGATGAGGCGATAGTATGACCCGGTCGGATGTGAAGATAGGCGTAGCCGGAGAAGCCCGCTTGATCTGCGAGGTGGGTCAGAGCGGCCTTTAGATCGTCTTCGTTGCCTCGAAGCGCCGCAAGGTCAATCAACTTATCCAGCCAATGCTGCATACATCACTCCGCAAATGTCAGGTGGAACAGGACACCGAGGCGCTCCTCATGGAATTTCATTTCAGAATTGATCAAAGGTTGCTTATTCAGGTTTGTTGAACTTGCAGATGTTGAGTAGGCGCGTCCCACTACCGCAGTTTATTTCGTTCGGTCGCGTGCATCATAGGTGGCGTAGAGAAATACCAACTGAGATACGCGCCTCAGCCGCTTGAACAGACTGAACCTGGTGAAGTAGATGAATGTCATATCCAATCCTCAACAAGCTCCCTAGAAATAAGCGGAGAATGACCATGCGAGAAAACCGCTATAACCGTCAGCCGCCACCTCGCTCCTTACCGACCCTTGTAAAACATGAGCACGTTCCCGGTTTGAATGGAAAGAAGGCCTACCACTGACAGGAGAGTAAATTGGTACCCCTCGGCAAAGATTGAGATCACGAGGGCAAGCACCGGAAACAAAACCGTCATATATGCCGCCTTTTCCGGACCCAGCTTGTGAGCGACTGTCAAATATGTCGTGAATGCCACCACGGATCCGATAACGGCCAGATATAAAAGAGAGCCGACATACTGCACCGATAGGTCAAACGAGAATGATATATGCCGGATATAGGCGAACAAGCACACTATGATTGCCCCGTACAGCATCGCGTAAGCGTTCACTGACGCCGTCGGAAAGCCCTTGTTTCGAATGTGTGTGGAGACAATGGTACCAAGCGAAAAACAAAGTGTGCCCATCATCGACAGCGCCAAGCCGATCAGCGTCTTGCTCCCGAATTCGGTGCCGTTAAAGGCGGGAAAAAAAGAAAGAAGACGCCAAGCGTCCCGACAAATACCGCCAGCAGGGTCTGGCCGGAAGGACGGCGCCCATAGACCAAGAAGGCGATGGCGCTGTTGAAAATCGCCGCTGTAGAAAAGACAACGGCGACCAAACCGCTCGGAATGTAATCCGTGGCCAGATAGAAGCAAACAAAGTTGAATGAAAACAGACAGCAGCCTTGAGCTATCACGTGCGGTTGCTGCCTTAGTGGTATCCAGCTAAGCCGTTTTGTCACCGAAAGGAACAAGAAGAATATCGCCGACGCCAATGCAAAACGATATGCAATCGACGCCTCTACCGCGATGACACCAAGTTGGAATTTGATGGCGATCCACGTGGTTCCCCATATGATGACAGTCAATGCGTAGTAAAAAGGTATCATGTCATTTTGTTTCTTCGCTTTGACCCTGGAAGCCCCTGCGCTCGAATACAGCGCGACCGCGAATATTGCGACGGATGATGGTTCCGTCGCAATTTCCACCAAGGACATCGGAAGGAGACTGCTGGATTTTGATAGCGGGGCGCCCTATGTTGATGTCAGATTTCGCTAAAGATCGAGGTGCAGGAACTGGCTGAAGCCGTTGGCCTGATAACTCCCGAATGCTTCGCCGTTCTTGAAGCCCTTCCCTCTGTAAAGAGAAAGAGCCGGTTCGAATTTCTCTCCGCTTCCGGTCTCAAGGCTAAGTCGACGCATTCCGCGTGCGCGAGCGGTCGAGATAACCTGCTCCAGAATTGCAGTGGCAGCACCTTTCCGGATGAAATCTGGATGCGTGCGCATCGACTTCACTTCACCACTACCATCCGGAAGCATTTTGAGAGCCCCAATGCTTGCGATCTTGTCGGTCGACCAGGCGCTCCAAAGTGTCACTTCAGGCACGCGAAGACCCGACAGGTCCAGTGCAAAGACGTTTCCTTCGGGGGAGTCGGCATGCATTCCTGACAAATGCAGGGCAAGAAGTTGAAGAGTTTGAGGGTCTGTCATGTCGTCTTCTCGAACAGTAAACATACTGTATCTCCTTTGCGGGGTTGGGGTCTGAAAGAACGGCGAGAGTTTTGTCATCATGCGAGATCGTCAGTCTGGAATTATGAAGGGGCCGCAGTCGCTGTCGGAGATGAAGGTCGCCAGCAGTTCTGCGGGCTCGGTCTTGCTGGCATTCTCGGCAAAGACGTGTAAAGTTCCGGGTGGCTCAAACCAGGTTTCCCCTGCTTGATAGGTGCCGACCGGAACGCCTTCGAGCTGGGACCGCAGGGTTCCCTTCAGCACGAAGGCTGAGACAGATCCGGGATGCCGGTGACGCGGCGTGTAAGCATCAGGCGGATAATCGACAACAGCCACGGTAATCGATTTCCCTGGAACATTGGGCAATGGCTCGCAAGAGATTGGCTTTACGGTCGTTTGGGGCCGACCCACCGCCGCTTGGTCCGAACCTCCTTCCATATGATGCATTGTGTGCTCAGTAACCGCGAAATCTTGTGGCTGAATAGCAATAGCGACTATTGCTGCTAAAGCAGCAATGGTTCCCAAGGTCATTGCGACCCGCAAGTAAACGGGGCTCTTTTCGCTTCCCGCGATAGGCGGAGTATTTGATAGTCTTTTCAACATAGTGCTTCTCATTTGACTACAAACCGCTTCGTCCCTGTGAGGCTGGACGAGGTCGATATCAGATGCCAAACACAGCGGGGAATTGACGCGCCTGAACCTGTGTTCCGAGGCGAACTGCCCCATCATTTGGCCGCTTCGGAAACTCAACATTGTAATCACTTCGCGATCGGACACCGAAAACACCGTCTGCATAATCCAATATAGGAGATTTCGATTCTCGTATAGTGGATTTAGTGCAAAGATGGCCTTGTCGCAAGCGCCTCATTGGAAACATCAAAAAATCGACGGCTTCACTAAGGCTGATTGGCTTGAACCTTTGGGGGCGTCAGGCAGTTCGCAACTTAGGCTTTTGCGAACTGGCTGCGCGAATTTTTCCCAGACAATCATATCCTGAAGTCTGGCGTCCATCCGAGTTCGCGGTGAGCTTTGGTGGAGTTAACCTTCGAGCCAGGCTCGGCGATATTGTAGATACCTCCCGATCCTACTTCGACTGCGAGGAATGCCGCTCGGGCTGCGGCATCCACATGAACTGCCAGGGACGCGTCAGGTTGATCTGCGCCGGTCGCGGGGCCATAGAGGTGTCCATATCGCAGGACGATACCCGTTATGGTCGTCGGGTCCCCCAATACGGCGGTTTCCAATGCGGCAACACCTGAAACGCTTATAATCCGAGGCTCGGGCGCCTTGAGATCAAGAGGAACGAATTCGTCACATGGTTCATCGTGCGGAACGTAAGCCCAAGCAATGCTTTGAGCGACGATACGCTCTGCGCCGGCGGCGATGGCCGCACGCACCAGATTGGCGGTGCCATCGCGGCGGATGCGAGCATTACGAGCAGCAAATTCGGCTGCGCGCGAGGGATCGACGGCGGGTGGAAGATCGGTCAACTGGTGAATGACCACGTCCGGCTTCGCGGCTACGACTGCGCGCTTCAGTCCTTCCGCATCGAAGACGTCAACGACCACGGGGCGGACGCCAATTGCATCGAGGTCGCGCGCCTTGTCAGCAGAACGCGTTGTTCCAAACACGGTATATCCTGTCTCGAGTAATTGCGGAACAAGTCGCCTACCGATCGCCCCCGTGGCGCCCGCCAGAAATATTGTCTTTGGCATGAAAATCGTCCTCATTCATTGTTGTCCACCCAGTTTGCGGCTGCTACCATCCACTGAAAAGGACCGAGATTGAGTAAAAGGACTGTACCATCCTCTGCCAACCAGCCACTGACTTTCACAATCGAACGTGGATTGGGAAGGACGATTGGGGACCAGCTGACCCAGTCGATCGAGACTGCCATTATGGACGGTCGGCTATCGGCGGGTGCACGACTACCATCGTGGCGCGACCTGGCAAGCCAGCTCGGGATAGCGCGCGGAACGGTCAAAGTCGCCTACGATCGGCTGATTGATAAGCAGTTGCTGGTCAGTCATGGCCCGGCAGGGACACGGGTCAGCGATCACCTTCCATCGCGAGCTCCGGTTGCTCGCTTGATGACGCCCCATGATCCCTTCTTATCGCTGGGGATGAGCGCGCCTGGCGCCCCTCCGCGTGTTTTTCAGCTGGGAGTGCCGGCAGAGGATGCTTTTCCCGCGACGACCTGGTCGCGCCTGCTGGTACAGGCCAGCCGAAAAGCCGGTCGCCTTCCGCTCAGCTATCCGGACCCACGCGGTGAACTTGGTCTGCGCCGCGAAATCGCGGCCTATCTTGCCGTGGCCCGTTCCATCGTATGTCACGAGGAGCAAATCTTTATCACGACAGGGTTCACTGCAGCGCTCGGTCTGATTATCGATGTGGTTGCACTTGGCACAAGTAAGGCCTGGGTTGAGGATCCTGGCTATCCATTGACGCGGGCGGCCCTTGCGCTGAAAGGAATAACCGCGGTGCCTATTCCGGTTGACGGCGAAGGCTTGGACGTGGGATTCGGAATGGCGACTGCGCCAGACGCAACGCTCGCGGTCGTAACCCCAGGGCAGCAGGCACCTTTGGGAATGACTATGTCACTCGCACGCCGCCGTGCGCTCCTCGACTGGTCGGCCGCCTCAGATGCTTTCATCATTGAGGACGATTATTTAGGCGAGTTGCAGCTAAAAGGACGCGCCGCGCCCGCACTGGCGTCGCTCGATGCCGACGAGCGTGTCATTCACGTAGGGACATTCAGTAAAACGATCAGCCCAGCGCTGAGGCTGGGTTTTCTCGTGGCACCTCCCCGGCTATTGGACCGAATTCTCCGCCGCGCACTGTTTTTGTCGCCTGCTCCAGCAGCGGTGGTGCAGATTGCAGTCGCCTCCTTCCTGGCCGAAGGACATTTCCTTCGCCACTTGCGAAAGATGCGCCGACTCTATGCGGAGCGTAGCGCCATTTTAAGTGAAATTGCCGGGACCATGACCGAAGATCTGAACGGGGGCGGATTAGCACTGGTTATCGGTCTTCCGGAGGCTGTCGACGACGCTGCCATTGTTTGCCGCGCACGCGCTGTTGGGCTGGCCCCCTCACCCCTATCGAGTTGGTATGCGGGTAAGCCCCGTTCCCGGCCGGGCCTTCTGCTGGGGGTCACGAACATCACGCAGCAGACGGCTCAAATCTCTTGGGAGACACTGCAACGGGTAGTTGGAGAAGTTACGCAAATCAGTGTCGGGTCGCGGCTCTGAGGAGGGTTACCGCAGCCTCGCCCGCGCTTTCCATATAGGACGGGTCCCGATGGAGCAGCACGACCGCAAATGCTCCGTCGAGGAGCAGAACTATTTGTTTGGCAATCTTGCGGGCTTCCTGAGGTGCATGGAGCTCGCCAACGATAAGACACAGCCAGTCCTCAACTTTCGTCTTATGTCTGCGACCGGCAATGATCGCAGGATGTCCCGGTGTCTGTACGAGCTCAACGGAAGTACGCAGAAAACCACAGCCTTTCCAACCGGTCTGCCCCGCCGCTTTCGCAAGTTTTCGAAAGATAGCTTGGATCTTTGCTGGAAGATCGCCTTCAGCGTCGGCAAACCAACGCTGGAATGCCTGCAGATTGGGCTGATCACGCTTTTCCAGATAGGCAGCAATTAAATCGTCCTTGCTGCGGAAGTGGTAATAAAGGCCACGCTTGGTAACTTGTGCTTTTTCTGCAATCGTATCCACGCTCACCGCGTGAATGCCTTCGTTGTAGAAAAGCTCGGCGGCAGCGCTTATGATACGATCTTTGGTTGATTGGGTTCTTTGGGGCATCACGTTTAGTATACTGACCAGTGAATATACACAAGGCATCGGGCGACTTATATCTTTTCCTGAAGCTGAATAGCCCGGGTCGTCCATATGTCACATATTCAATCCGTCGAAATCATCTGCATAGACCGGACGAGGCTTGCGGGCGACCTGTGGCTGTCGCACTCAGCGGCACTTGGTAGGGTCATCATTAATCCGGCCACCGGAGTAGCTGCGCGCTACTATCACCGGTACGCAGCATTTCTGGCCGGACACGGCTTTGATGTCCTCACATACGATTATCGAGGTATAGGCCGATCACGCCCGTCGAAACTGCGGGGATGCGGCTATCGCTGGCGAGACTGGGGCGAACTCGATTTCGATGCCGCCTTGCGGTTTATGGAAGGAAAAGAGGGCAACAATCCGATTCTGGTGGTCGGCCATAGCATTGGCGGTTTTCTGATAGGGCTGGCAAAAAGCGCCCCACTTGTCGAGCGGGCCCTCACGGTTGGAGCCCAATATGCATGGTGGGGCGATTATGCTAGCAAGCGGCGGCGCGCACTGTTCTGGAAATGGCACGTAATGATGCCGATCATAACAGCGGCCTTTGGATATTTTCCTGGTAAACGACTTGGCTGGCTTGAAGATCTTCCAGCTGGCGTCGCCTATGAATGGAGCTTTCGAGGCCCTCGCTTCGAAACAAGTCATCCGCGTCGAGACCGGCAGGAGGTGATGCAGCGCTTCGCATCGGTCAAGGCGGAAATTCTCGCGCTCACCGTTTCTGATGATGAGCTTGGCACGCCTGATGCGATCCAGCGCACACTTGCTTATTTTTCTGGATCGCGAAAAGAGACAGTCATTCTTGAGCCCGGTGAATATGGTCGCGCTTCGATTGGTCACTTCGGCCTGTTCCACGACAGTCACGCAAGCGGGTTTTGGCTCGACACCTTGCTATGGCTTCGAGACGGGGTGAACCCATGGCCGCACAGTGTTTTCGCCAGCGGATCGGATAAGGGATCTTTGACTGTATAGTTGAGGTCATGTCACCGTCCTGCCTTGTGGTAAGAAACCCTTAGGACGGCCATAAATGTTGCAGATCGCAGTAGGACTTACAACGCTTTTTAGGTCTCATCGACGCTGTCTATGCGGAATAGTCCGTGCGATTTGTTTTGATTTGATGTAGCTTCGTACTCACCGAGGGGTGCCCTGACAAGGGGCTGAGATACTGCTGGCAAAGAAGCGCAGTGACCCTTTGAACCTGATCCGGATAATGCCGGCGAAGGGACAGGTCTGATTTGTTCTGTTCTTTCCTTCGTTGGCCTCAACTGATAGGCCACACACAATGTCACTATTTTTACCTATGACGCCGACAGAGCCACAACTCTATCAGCGGCCGATAGCTGCAACGATTGCGGTGGTTGTCCGCGAAGGCTACACCCTGCTGGTCAGGCGAGCAAACATGCCTGACGCTGGGAAATGGGGTTTCCCCGGAGGAAAAATCGAGGCTGGTGAAACGATCAATGATGCTGCCGTGCGAGAACTTCTTGAGGAAACTCGGGTGATCGCAAACCCGCTTCGTGTTCTCACGGCAGTCGATGCTTTTGAACACGATGAACAAGGCATGCTTCGCAGCCACCATATTCTCATTGCGGTTCTCTGCGAATGGCACAGCGGAACACCGGTCGCCGGCGATGATGCACTTGAAGCCCGGTGGTTTTCTCTTGAAGAGCTGCAAGACGCGGATTTGGCGCTGAGTATGGACGTAGTTTCTGTCGCTCGACTGGGCGCTGCCTTTGCTTCGTGGGAGTCCGAAGAATGATTGCAAATGTGCTTACTATTGCCGGAACAGATCCTTCAGGCGGCGCGGGTATACAGGCTGACATTAAGACATTCTCTGCACTTGGCGCATACGCGACGTCCGTAATCACTGCAGTGGTTGCGCAGAACACTCAAGGCGTCCGTTCCTTTGTTGCGCTTGAGCCGCAAGTCGTGGCTGACCAAATCGATGCAGTTTTCGACGACGTGCGGATCGATGCTGTCAAAATTGGCATGGTGGCGAATGCGGTTATCGCAGAAACAATCGCCGACAGATTACGTCACCATCGGGCGCGGAACATCGTTCTCGACCCCGTCATGGTGGCGAAAAGCGGCCATCACCTTCTTGATCCAGAAGCTGTCGCCTCCGTCCGCGATTTGTTGATACCGCTGGCAACTGTCATCACGCCAAACCTCCCAGAGGCTGCTGTTCTACTGGGTATTGAGCCATCTTGGTCGATTGCTGAGATGAAGGGACGCGCGAATGACCTCGCGCGACTTGGATCGCAGTGGGTGCTGATAAAAGGAGGGCACCTGACCGGTTCGGATCAGAGTGTCGATTTTCTTCACGACGGCATCAACACGATAGAGTTCTCCGCACCCCGCATTGCCACGAAGAATGATCATGGTACGGGATGTACGCTTTCGGCCGCCGTCGCAGCACTTCTACCTTTGAACGATGTAAAAGAGAGCGTGCGTCAAGCAAAGGTCTACATGCATGGTGCGCTATTAGCGAGCCACGAATTAATCGTCGGGCGCGGTCATGGCCCGCTTCACCACTTATATAATCTTTGGCGAAATATTTGATCACGTTCTTGCAG
>NZ_JBQYSN010000112.1:0-13754 GCF_052686535.1 Agrobacterium sp. DKPNP3
AGGTCGGTGACCGGCCGGGTCAGCGAAATGCGATCGGCGGCGGCCAGCACCGTACGCCCCCAGGCCACGCCGATCGTATCGCCGTCCACCAACATATCAGCCAGAACCCGCGCGCCGGCATCGCCAAGCCTGTCGGAAAGGCTTTGCTCGTCGGCACTCGGTATGACGAACGCACCGTCGAGTCCATATTTCTCCATCAGTGCGCGGGCAATCGTGGTGCGGCTGCCGGCGGCCGGGCTGATATGAACCGAAACAACGCCGCGCTCCCGCGCTTCCTGCAGATAATTCACGATTGTCGCGCGTGAAACGCCAAGCTGCTTGGCGATTTCGCTCTGGGTCATTTGATCCGCATAATACAGCCAGGCGGCCCACATGATGGCATCGCCGAATTCCGTGGGTACCACGGCCCCGGCTTCTCCTGTTGATCTTCCTGAGGTTTTTTCCTGTGTCATGTCGCTATCTGGCGCAAGCGGGTGTCATTTGTCAACTGCTTCTGTCATGTGTATTGACAATTGCCATAATGTGCTGTCACTTGTAATGCGCAGACAGTCAGACGGGAGCTTAGGAAATGGAGAGATCGATGGCAGCGGCGTTGGGCACGGACGCTCCTCAGGGCGGCTGGACAGGGCTGATCGACGATCTTGTCGCCGGAAACTGGACCAATCCCGAAACTGGCAAACGCGCCAGCGTTCCTTATGAGAAGATTGTCATTGAAGAGTCGCTGGACGGCGGGGAGGCGGACCTCATTGCGGATCTCAAACTTGGTGAGCGCTTCACCGTGGTTGCCGATCCCGATACCTGGGATGCCATGGGCGGGCGGGTAGCGGAAGCGCTAAAGTCCTTAGGGCCGGTTGAAACGGTGATCCTCGATCACCCCCATGCCAACATGGCCGCCGTCGCCGACCTCACCGAAAAGCTGAAGCATGCCGAAGCCGTGATCGCTGTCGGTTCCGGCACGATTAACGATCTCTGCAAATTCGTGACCGGCAAAACGGACCGGCGCTACGCCGTTTTCGCGACGGCCGCCTCAATGAATGGTTACACCTCAACGACAGCATCGATTAGCTTAAAGAATGGTTTGAAGGTGTCGCTTCCGTCTCACGCGCCGGCCGGTTTTTTTGTCGATTTGGGAGTGACGGCCGCCGCGCCGACCTATCTCTCGGCATCGGGTTTTGCGGATTGCCTGGTGCGGTCCGTCGCGCAGATCGACTGGTGGATGTCGCACCGTGTGCTCGGCAGCCTCTATTCCACAGTTCCTTATATTCTTCAGCAGAAGGATGAGGCTGAACTAAACGCCCGTGCGAAAGGACTTGCCGACGGCGACGTTGCTGCCAATGGTTATCTGCATCGCGTGCTCGCCTTTTGCGGTCTCGGCGTGTCCTTCACCGGCATGTCGAACCATGGGTCGATGGGTGAGCACCAGATTTCCCATTATATTGACTGCTTCGCCGGCGAGCGCCATCGTGGCACGCTGCATGGGCAGCAGGTGGGTGTTGCAACGCTGACCATGGCGCGGCTGCAGGCGCATTACCTTGCCAGCGAGACGCCACCGGTCATCCGGCCCACCATCATCGATTCTGCCGACATGGCGCGGCGGATGGGCGGCGATATCGCTGCGCATTGCCTTGCCGAAATTCAACCAAAACTATTCGACGCGCGCGCTGCCGCCGCGATGAACGAGAAATTCGCCGAATTATGGCCGGTCCTTCGCGAGGAATTGCAGGCCTTCGCGCTACCGGTTGCGGAAATGGAACAACTGCTCCGCGGCGCAGGCGGGCCGATAACGGCGGCCGATCTCGGCCTGCCAGTGGAATTTTACCGCGAGTCGGTCCTCCATTGCCGTGAAATGCGCAATCGCTACTCCTTCCTCGATATCGCCGCCGATGAGGGCATCCTCGCCGATTTCGCGTCAGGGGAGGCTTGATGCGATGAAGGCGATTGCGGATATGCCCATCGACATCGCCCGCCGCATCACGGTGCTGTTCTGCGATATCGACGATACGCTCACCAATGAAGGGCGGCTTCCGGCCTGCGCCTATGCGGCGCTGGAGCGGCTGACGCAGGCAGGCATTGCAGTGGCCCCGATCACGGGCCGGCCGGCCGGCTGGTGCGATATGATCGCGCGCCTGTGGCCTGTCGCCGGTGTCGTCGGTGAGAACGGCGCCTTTTATTTCGCCTATAATGACAATGCCCGTCGTATGCGCCGGGTTTTCGCCATCGAAGATAGCCAGCGTTCTCTGGACCGGGAAAAGCTAAAAAAGGTCCGCGCCCGCGTACTGGCCGAAGTGCCGGGGGCGGCAATCTCGGCGGATCAGCTTTATCGCGAAGCCGATCTCGCCATCGATTTCAGTGAGGACGTGCCGCCTTTATCGGTTTCCCATATCGACCAGATCAAACGGATTTTTGAGGAGGAGGGCGCGGTCGCGAAGATCTCGTCGATCCATGTCAACGGCTGGTACGGCGCTTATGACAAGCTGACCATGGCCCGCCGTTTCGCCGCCGAAGTCCTTGATCTAGACATCGACCGGGATTGCGACCGTGTGGTCTTTGTCGGCGATAGTCCGAATGACGCGCCGATGTTCGGCTTCTTTCCGCATGCCTGCGGGGTCGCGAATGTTCTTCAGTTCCGCGGTCGTATCGATGCGGAGCCGGCCTATGTGACGATCCGCGAAGGCGGCCACGGTTTCGTGGAGGTCGCAGACCGCATTCTCGACGCGCGTGGCGGGAGGGATGCGGCATGACACAGCCGGACTACGATCTCGTCATCATCGGCGGCGGCATCAATGGCGCGGGTATCGCGCGCGATGCGGCGGGCCGCGGACTGAAGGTGCTGCTCGCCGAACAGGCCGATCTCGGTTCAGCGACATCGTCGAATTCGACGAAGCTCATCCATGGCGGCCTGCGTTATCTGGAACACTACGAATTCAGGCTGGTGCGCCACGCACTGGCGGAACGAGAACGACTGTGGGCAATTGCGCCGCATATCATCTGGCCCTTGCGGTTCGTATTACCGCACCGCAGGGGGCTGCGTCCGGCATGGCTGCTACGCTTCGGCCTGTTCATCTACGACCATCTGGGCGGACGCAGGCTTTTGCCGGCGACGAGAACCCTTCGGCTGAAGACCGATCTCGCCGGTGCGCCGCTGCTCGACGTTTCCTCGGTTGGTTTCGAATATTCCGATTGCTGGGTACAGGACAATCGCCTCGTTGTCCTCAACATCCGCGATGCGGCGTCGCTCGGGGCGGATGTGCGGGTTCGGACGCGGTGCGTTTCCGCGCAACGTGACAATGGGTCGTGGGTCGTGCGGCTTCAGGATGCCGAAACCGGTATCGCGAGCGACGTGCGCGCCCGCGCCATCGTGAACGCCGCCGGTCCATGGGTGGACAAGGTCGTCAGCGACCTCACGGGCAGCACATCGTCGGTGCGGGTCCGTCTCGTGCAGGGTTCGCACGTCGTTGTGCGCAAGCTCTACGATCACGACCGCTGCTATATTTTCCAGAATCCGGACGGCCGCATCTTCTTCGCTATTCCGTATGAAGACGATTTCACGCTGATTGGCACGACCGATCGAGATTATCGGGGGGCGCCGGAGAAGGTCGAAGCGTCAGCGGAGGAGATCGATTACCTTGTGACGGCTGCGTCCTCCTATTTCAGGACGCAGTTGACGGCGGCGGATGTGGTCTGGACCTATTCCGGCGTGCGCGCCCTCTATGACAACGGCGCGGACAAAGCGCAGGAGACGACGCGCGACTATGTGCTGCTGCTTGACCGGCTGGGCAAGGAAGCACCGCTGCTTTCGGTTTTCGGCGGCAAGATCACCACCTATCGCTGCCTGGCGGAAGACGCGCTCGACAGGCTTGCTGCGATCTTTCCCGATTGGAACAGGGACCGCGGCTGGACCGCCAGACGTGCCCTGCCGGGGGGCGACTTTCCCGTCGGCACGGCCGACGATCTCATCTCGGCTCTCCGCGCGGATTTCCCGTTCCTGTCGGGTCGCCAGGCGCGCCGATTGGTCCGCCACTATGGTCTCGAGGCAAGGGAGATACTCGGCGCGGCGAAGAGAAGGGAAGACCTCGGCCGCGATTTTGGCGGATCGCTGACAGAAGCGGAAGTGAATTTCCTGATGGATCGGGAATATGCGCGCGCCGCTGCCGATATTGTCTGGCGGCGCACGAAGTCGGGCCTACGAATGACAGCTGGTGAGATCGAGGCACTCGACAGCTGGATGCGCCAGCGCCGCTCATTTCTAAAGAGGTCGAGCGCTGCGCGATAGGAATGACGTCACCCTTGGGAGAGGGGCGAAGTAATACGACCCTTCGTGAGACTTCGCAAATAAGGGAAAGACGCGGACCGCATCCTGCGTGTCGGCGATCATTCGAGGGGAGGAACAACGTGTCTATTGCGCAGGTAAAACGCATAGCGATTTCGGATTCGCCTTGGCCATGGCTGCTGCCGCTTATCGCATTGTTGATCGTCTTCACCATTTATCCGCTGGTCTATAATATCTGGCTGAGCTTCCATGAGTTTGTGCCGCGGAAACGTGTTCTAGCCTTTGTCGGCTTCGAGAACTGGATGCAGCTCTGGAACGATACCCGCTTCTGGGGTGCGCTCGGCGTAACCTTCGTCTATTTCGTTGTGGCGCTGACCATCGAGATCGTCCTCGGCATGGCGGTTGCGCTGCTTCTCGATGCCGAATTGCCGGGCTTTGGGGCGCTGCGCGCCATTCTGTCGATGACGCTGGTTATCCCGCCGGCCATTGCCGGTATGATGTTCCTGCTGATGCAGGATCCACAGTTCGGCATCATTCCCTATATTCTCAATACGCTCGGCTTGCTCGACAAATCGACTCCGATCCTTGCGACATCCTCGTTGGCGCTGGCGGGGGTTCTGGTTGCGGAAATCTGGCAGTGGACGCCGTTCATGGTGCTGATTTTCATGGCGGGTCTGCGTTCGCTGCCAAGCGAACCCTACGAGGCGGCGATGATCGACGGGGCATCCTCATTCCAGATGTTCCGCCGTCTGACACTGCCGATGATGTCGCGGGTGATTGCCGTGGCGGTGCTGTTGCGCGGCATCGATCTGTTCCGTGTCTTCGACTACGTCTTCGTGATGACCTCCGGCGGACCCGGCACCTCCACCTATACGCTCAGTCTCTATGCCTGGCAGCAGACCTTCTCTTTCCTGAAATGGGGTTACGGCGCAACGCTCAGCCTCACCAGCCTGGTGATCGTCATGGTCCTCGCCAATCTGTTCACCCGCGTTGCGAAGATACGGTGGTAATCATGCATCAGAGCCGTTTTGCCCGAACTTTTAGAACCATTGCAGGCTGGCTGGTGGTCGGGGCGTTCTTCTTCCCGATCTACTTCTGGACCTCGGTCGCCTTCCGTGACGCCAAGGACATATTCAACTGGCCACCGATCATCGCTGATTTCCAGCCGACGGTGCGCAATTTCGAGCAGGTCTTCGGTATCTCGTTCGGTTTTGCCCGGGATGCCAGCGTGTCACCCGGCGGCGGCAATTTCTATATGGGACCGCGTCTGTGGGATTCCATAGTGGTCGCGTCGCTATCGACCGTGCTTGCCATCGTCGTCGCGACGCTCGCCTCCTATGCGCTGTCACGCATGAGTTTTCGCGGACGCCACGATTTCGTCAACTGGGTGCTGTCCACCCGCATGATGCCGCCGGTTGCCGTGGCGATCCCGATGTTCTTCATTTTCAAGCAGTTCAGCCTGCTCGATACCTATATTGGCATCATCCTCATTCACGGGCTGATGAACCTGCCGCTGGCCGTGTTACTGCTGAAGAGCTTTTTCGACGACATTCCGGCCGAAATCGATGAAAGCGCACTGCTCGACGGCGCCTCGCGCTGGACGATCTTCCGCCGAATCGTTCTGCCGATGGCCAAGGGCGGCATCGCCGCTACTGCGGTCCTCTGCTTCATCTTTTCGTGGACCGAATTCCTGTTCGTGCTGACGCTGACACAGACCGGTATCAAGACAGTGCCGGTTGTTTCGTCCACCTTCGTAACGTCGATCGGCACCGCCTGGGGCAACATGGCGGCGCTTGGTGCGGCGGCAATCGTACCGGCCTTCATCGTGATCCTTCTCGTTCAGCGCCATCTGGTGCGCGGTCTGACCATGGGGTCGCTGAAGCAGTGATAAAGCCTGCGCATGAGGAGTGCGCGGATCAATAGGGGATTCCTGTCGTCAAACACGGCGAGGGAAAAGAGGAGGAGAGAACATGAAAGAGGAAGATAGAAAGCTTTATCTCGCATCCATCACCGACCGGTTCGTACGCGGGGGAATGGATCGCCGTTCGTTTCTGAGTTTGGCCGGCAAGCTCGGTCTTGGAGCGGCGGCGCTCGGCATGGGCATGGGCAGCCGCCCGTTCGTCATGAACAGCGCGCTGGCTGGGGAGCAACTGACCCCCAGCCAGGACATCCTTGCCTGGCTGAAGGACGTCGGCAAGCCTTTCGCCGGGACGACGCTGAAGCTTGCGACGGAATCGACGCCGCCATCCAACGCCATCAACTCGCAGCTCAAGAAATATTTCGAAGAGGCGACCGGCATCAAGGTGGAAATCGAAGTTCTGCCGCTCGAACAGGTTTTGCAGAAGCTGACACTCGACGTCGCCTCCTCGCTCGGCACCTACGACCTTTATTACATCGACCAGAGCTGGGCGGCCTCGTTCAGCCAGGATGTTTTCGACCCGCGTGAGCAAATTCAGGCAAAGCCCGACCTCGCCATGCCGAACTACAATATCGACGACTTCATGCCGGCGCTGGTTGACGGTATCGCCAAATACGAGGATCGCTGGGTCGGCGTGCCCTACGATATCCCGATCTTCATCATGATCTACCGCAAGGATATCTACGAGAAGCTCGGCCTCAAGGCCCCGACCACTTTCGAGGATCTCCTCAACAATTCCGTCACTATTACCAAGGAGATGGGACCGAAGGTTTATGGTTATGCCGGCCAGATGAAATCGGGCCATTATGCGCTGGAATGCGAATGGACCTCGATGCTGTGGGGCCACGGCGGCTCGGTCTTTACCGCTGACAAGAAATTCGCCGGCAATGACGAGCGGGGCATCGCCGCGCTCGATTATTATACGGCGCTGCGCAAGGTCATGCCGCCTGGCGTCGATCAGTGGACCTGGGATGGTCAGGGTCAGGCGGTCGCGCAGGGCGTTGCTGCGTCCATGCTTTCCTGGGGCGAGTTCTTCCCCTATTTCGACGATCCGACGCAGACCAAGGTTTCCGGACTTTGCGAAGCGGTCATTCCGCCGCAGCCGATTGCGTTGCGCAAGCCTTCGGAATGCGGTTACGGCGAAATCCCAGGCGTCGGCCACCAGGGCGGGTCCTCGCTTGCCGTCTCGCGCTATTCGAAAAGCCCAGATGCGGCGTGGCTGTTCATGCAATGGGCGACCTGCGCCGATACGCAGGCCCTCATCACCACGCTCGGCGGCGGCACCGGGCCGACCCGCACATCGGTCTATAACGATCCCCGCGTCAAGGCCAATGCCCGCATCGGCGCCGGCACGACCCGCCATCTGCCGGTCGTGCGCGAGACCATCGACAAATATATGGGGTCGGAGCCGGACCTGCCGGAATGGGCGCAGCTCTCCAACGACACGATACCGGTCGGTCTCGGTAAGTATTTCGCCGGCAATTACGGCTCGCCCAAACAGGCGATGGACGACATCGCCTCCCAGGTCGAAGCGGTACTGAAGGGCTGATCCGAAGAGTGGCAAGGGCGGCGGCGCGGCCGTCGCCCTTCCAGACCGGAGTAAAAGGGAAAACGGGAGGAAAATCATGGCGGATAAACCGTTGATCGCAATCACGGGCGCGAGTTCCGGTATAGGCGAGGCCGTGGCGCGCGCCTTCTCCGCAGCGGGCCACCCGCTGCTGCTGATCGCCCGCCGGCTCGACCGACTGGAGGCACTCCGTCTGCCGAACGCCGTTTTGAGAAAGGTCGACGTGCGCGACCGTGCCGCCCTTGCCGAAGCGGTGAAAGAGGCAGAGGCGACATTCGGACCGGTGGACCTGATGTTCGCCAATGCCGGCATAGCTAGACTCGGCGATATCGGTCGTCAGCCGCCGGAAGAGTGGGACGAAATGATCGACATCAACACCAAGGGCGTGATGAACAGCGTCCATGCGGTGATGAACGGCATGATCGCGCGCAAATGCGGCACGCTGGTGATGATGAGTTCGATTGCTGGCCGCAAGGTCTATCCCGATCATACCGTTTATTGCGGCACCAAGTTCTTCGTTCATGCCGTGTCCGAGAGCCTGCGGGAATATCTGGCGCCGCATGATGTGCGCGTCATCGTCGTCTCTCCCGGCATCATCGATACGGAAGTGCTCGATCATGTGAATGACGAAGCGACGCTCGCTGGTTACAGGGCCAACAAGGAGGCCATCGGCGGGGGGATTTCGGCGGATATCGTCGCCGGTCTCATCCTCGACGCTTACCGGCTGCCGCAGCGGGCCATCGTCCAGGAAATCGTCATCACGCCGACCCGGCAGACATATTGACCACGCCGCCGGCAGGTTCGGCAGGCTGAAAAAATGGAGTGGGAACCCCATGGCGACCGTGGAATATCAAGGCATTGGCAAGTCGTTCGGCGCCTTTACGATCATGCGCGACATTTCCTTCAAGATCGAGGATCACGAGTTCGTCGTGCTTCTCGGTCCTTCGGGATGTGGCAAAACCACCCTTTTGCGGATGACTGCGGGTCTCGAAACTGTCAGCGGCGGCGATCTGCTGATCGGAGGTAGGCGCGTCAATGAGGTTCATCCGCGTGACCGCTCTATTGCGATGGTGTTCCAGAACTATGCGCTTTATCCGACGATGAAAGTTTACGACAACATTGCCTTCAGTCTCGAGGTCGCCAGGGTGCCGCCGGCGGAGATCAAGAAGCGGGTGGAATGGGCGGCCGCAACGCTCAATCTCACTCCCTATCTCGACCGCTATCCCAAGGAACTGTCGGGCGGCCAGCGTCAGCGCGTCGCCATGGGCCGCGCCATGGTGCGCGAGGCGCAGGTTTTCCTCTTCGACGAGCCTTTGTCGAACCTTGACGCGAAGCTGCGCGCCCATATGCGTACGGAAATCCGCCAGCTTCACAAGCGCCTGAAGACCACGACGATCTATGTCACTCATGACCAGATCGAGGCCATGACTATGGCGGACAAGATCGTCGTGATGCGGGCCGGCAAGATTGAGCAGATCGGCTCGCCCGACGATGTCTATGACCGCCCGGCCAGCAAATATGTCGCCGACTTTATCGGAAGCTCGTCGATCAATTTCCTCCCCGGAACGGTCGTCGCATCGAACGGCACACCCGCCGTCGATACGGCGACCGGACGGGTGCCGATTGAAGCGACGACCACGGCAAGGGCCGGGCAAAAGGTAATTGTCGGGCTGCGCCCCACCGATGTCGTGGTGGACGAGGCAGGGTCGCTTACCGCGAAATCCTTGCTGCTCGAACGGCTCGGTCATGATGCGCAGCTCTTTTGCGACGGGGCGGACGGCAGCTTCCTGGCCGTTGTCGACAAGGCGGCGCGGTTTGCCGAGGGAAGTGACGTGCGTTTCTCCATAGCGCCCGCCAAGGTTCATGTCTTCGATGCCGGAACGGAGGTCCGCCTCTAAGGGTGCGCGCTCTAAATATTACAACATCGCGACTATCGGGCCGGGCAGACGGCCGCAGGAAAGGAATTTGTAATGAAATCACGTTGGTCGGACTCAGAGTTCAAATCCGTGGTCGATGCTTATGTCACCAGAGGAATCAACCGCGACCTCGCCATCCGCACCTATACGACGCAGCTTCTTGGCGTGGACCCGGAACTGGTGCTGCATGGCGGCGGTAACACCTCGGTCAAGACGAGCTTCACGGAAATGGACGGGTCCGAGGTTGATGTCCTGTGCGTCAAGGGTAGCGGCTGGGACATGAGCACCATCGAACCGCAGGGCTTGCCCGCTGTGCGTCTCGATCCCCTAAAGGCGATGGTCGGCTTCGAAACGCTCTCCGACGACGATATGGTCATGTTACAGCGACGGTTGCTGCTTGATCCAGCAGCCCCCAATCCTTCCGTGGAGGCGATCCTACACGGCCTTCTGCCGTTCAAACACATAGACCACACCCATGCCAACGCCATCGTGTCGCTGACCAATCAGCCGCATGGCGAGGATATCGTGCGCGAGCTGTTTCCTGACAGCATTATCGTTCCCTATGTCATGCCGGGTTTCGATCTTGCCAAGGCCTGCGACGCCGCCTTCCGGGCGAACCCTGATGGCGACGGGATGATCCTTCTCAAACACGGTATCTTCACCTGGTCGGAGGACCCACGCCAGTCCTATGAGGACATGATCGAGAAGATCGACAGAGCCGAACGGCGCATCGCGCAAGGCCGGGCGCGACCGTTCAAAAGCGTCGCCATCCCCGAAAGGCTTGCCACCGCTGCCGATATCGCGCCGATCCTTCGCGGCGCCATCGCCATCGATACCAGCATCGACGGGGCACCGAAACGCTTCGTGCTCGAACACCGCAGCGGCGAGAAGATCCTTGATTTCTGCAATGCCGAAAATGTCGAAAGCCTGGTCAGGCGTGGCAATGCGACGCCGGAACATGTGATCCACATTAAGCGCTTCGGTGTAGCGTTGCCGGCGCCGGTCGAGGGGGAACTGGAGCAATGGGCAGAGACGGTCCGTGCGGCGGTGAGCGCCTATCAGGCCGATTACCGGGCCTATTTCGAGCGCAACAATGCCCGCGTCGGCGACATCAAACAAATGCTCGACCCCATGCCGCGTGTGTTCTACGTGGCCGGCGTCGGCCTGTTCGCAGCCGGCGCGGCCCGGAAGAACGCCCTCGTCGGCGCAGATGTGGCTGAGGCGACCATTTCGGTCATCACCAATGCCGAGGGCATCGATGCTTTCGAGGCGCTTTCGGAAAGCGACCTCTTCGACATCGAATATTGGTCGCTCGAACAGGTGAAACTGACCAAGGTGCAGGAAAAGCCGCTGACCCGGCAGGTCGCTCTCGTTACCGGCGGGGCGAGCGGTCTCGGTCTCGCCGTGGCGGAGGCGCTGAAGGCGGAAGGGGCGGAAGTCGCCCTGTTCGATATTTCCGACGAGGCTGTGACGCGGGAGGCCAAACGGATCGGGGCATTTCCAGTGGTCTGCGACGTCACCAGCCCCGCTTCCGTCGACGCGGCGGTGGCAGAAGCCGCCCGGCACTTCGGCGGCGTCGACATCCTTATTTCCAATGCTGGGGCGGCTTTCCAGGGCAGCCTGCTTTCCGTCGATGAGGCGACATTCCGGAAAGCGTTCGAACTCAATTTCTGGGGCCATCATTACATGGCGCGGGCCGCCGTGAGGGTGATGGAAAAGCAGAAGACAGGCGGGGCTCTTGTTTTCAACGTCTCGAAACAGGCGGTCAATCCCGGTGCCGATTTCGGCCCTTACGGCACCTCCAAAGCAGCGCTGATGGCGCTGATGCGCCAATATGCGATCGAGCATGGCGCATCGGGCATAACCTCCAATGCCGTGAATGCCGACCGTATCCGCACCGGCCTGATGACCAATGAAATGGTACAGGATCGTTCAAAAGCGCGTGGCCTGACGCCGGAAGCCTATATGCGCGGCAATCTCATCGGGCGCGAAGTCACAGGCGCGGATGTGGCAGCGGCCTTCGTGCATCTTGCCAAGGCGCGGGCCTCTACGGGGGCGGTCATCACAGTCGACGGTGGCAATGTCGCGGCGATGATGCGCTGAGCCTTGCCTCCAAACGTTTGAAGGAAACGACTATGGCAACCATACTCATTCTCGGCGCGGGCGTTATGGGGAGTGCCCTTTGCGTGCCCGCGTCCGATAACGGCCACGCGGTGACGCTGGTGGGCACGCCCCTCGATGGCGAACCGGTCCGCCGCATGAAGGCGGGCGAGGCACATCCGAAACTCGACAAGCCGCTGCCGGACAGCGTAACGGTCCTCGCTGATCAGGAACTGACGCCAAGCCATATGGCGTCCGCCGATCTCGTCATTATCGGCGTCAGTAGTCCGGGGATCTTTTGGGCCAGCGAGCGACTCAACCAGATGCTTTCGATGCCGAAGCCGGTTGCGTTCGTGACCAAGGGCCTCGACCGAAAACATGGGCGTATCGTTACCTATGCGCAAACCGTGCCGGGGCTGGTGGGAAATATGGCGGCTTTTATCGGCATTGGCGGGCCCTGCATCGCGCGGGAACTGGCCAATCGCTATCCGACGACCAGCATTTATGCCTGCCGCGACCGGCAGGCTGGCGCGTTCGCGGCCGGTCTTCTACGCACACCCTATTATCGTCTGGCAGTCAACGACGACGTCATCGGGGTCGAAGCCTGTGCCGCCCTCAAGAACTTTTTCGCCATTGGCGTCAGCGCCATGCAGACCCGCTATCCCGATACCTCACGGCCCGACGGTCAATCCAAGAACCCGACGGCTGCTGCCTTCACCCAGGCTGCCAGCGAAATGGCGGGACTTTGCGAGCGGATCGGCGGACGCTGCGACACCGCCTTTGATCTTGCTGGTATCGGTGATCTGCATGTGACCGTGGGCGGCGGACGCAACAGCCGCCTCGGACACGGCCTTGGACGCAACCAAACGGTCAGCAGCATGATGGCCGGCGACCTCGCAGGTGAGACGGTGGAGGGTATCGACACGGCCCGCATGCTTGTGGAGCTGTTAAACACCGTTCCTTCGGCGAAAACCGATTTTCCACTTGCCTGCGCGATCATCGCCGCCGTGCTCGATGGCGGCGCTCTGAACTTCGATTTCACGACACTTTTTGCCTGAGCCGCCGGCCGCGCCGGTTGCGCAGCCATAGATTCATTCTTGAGACAGCGGAAAGGAAACCGCCATGAAAATTGCCCTCGGCGCCGACAGCGCCGGAAAACCCTTGCTGGATGTCATCGCTGCCCATCTGTCCGGGCGGTCGGATATCGAGGTCACCGACCTTAGCCAATCCGGTTATTACGCCGATCTCGCTGCCCGGATTGGGCAAGATATACTCGAACATAAGCACGATCGAGCAATCCTGTTTTGCGGAACCGGGATTGGCGTCTGCATCTCTGCCAACAAGGTAGCGGGCATAAGAGCGGCCCTTACCCACGACACTTATTCGGCAGAGCGCGCCGCCAAATCGAACGACGCCCAGATAATCACACTGGGTGCGCGCGTCGTTGGCCCCGAACTGGCAAAAACGATCGTCGATACCTGGCTGGCTTCGAGTTTCGATCCAGACGGTCCATCCGCTGGCAACGTCCAGGCCATTAATCGGCTTGACGTGGCGCGGTGACGCGCCGCCAGCACCGCTGGGTACTCCTGTTTTTTTGCTCGTTGTCTTCAGGTAACGCCGACGCCAGCGGTCAGGCCACCATCTATACTAGCAAAGATGAAACACTTCAGCAACATTTCAGCTTCCTGCGGCAGCTTGTTCAGAAGGTCGTCATCTCTCCCAGCTCCGACGCAAGTCGACGGAGCTGACAATTTACGGTTAACTTGTTGCAATCCGTGCTTCGATGCAAGCGTTCCAGGAATACAGTGCCGGTCTTACAGAGCGTGACCTTCTCCCCTGATTGTCCCTGTTTATAAGTTAGCTCTGTTCATGTTCTGGTCCTGTCTGGACCGGGTTGCAAACTCGTAAGGGGTTAAGCCGTTGAGGCTCGTGTGGGGCGGTTTAGGTTATAGTCGTTTCTCCAGTCTTCGATAATCTGCCCTC
>NZ_JBQYSN010000113.1:0-13631 GCF_052686535.1 Agrobacterium sp. DKPNP3
AAGTTGAGCCGAAGCTGGATCAACGGACAGCTGAACCCGCCCCACCCGTATTCGCAGCGCGTGAACCGGTGGTCGATCAGTCCATCGCTGCCGATTTCCTCGATGCCGCCCGGGATCGGGTTCTGCCAGACCTGAAGTCTGCCCAACCGGCATCCCCGGCGCCTTTCCCGCCCAAACCCGAGACCCCGGCTGTGGCTCCGAGCGGCCCGGAGCCTAAATTTTCCGACGAGCTCGCCAGCGATTTCGAAAGCTTCCTCGAGGCTGAGATCGCCAAAAGCAAGGAGGCGGAAAACGAACCCTCCGCTTCGGTCGCCGCGGAGAAGCCGGTCAAGAACCAGCCCGCGCCAGCGCCCGTTACGGGTGCGGTTGCTGAAGGCGACATGCAGAAGGAAATGGCGCGTATCTTCGGAGAGCTCTCCGTCACGCGCGACCGGTGACGAAAGCGGGTCCATCACTGAGACACGAAAACGAGAAAGGGCACGGAAGCGAGTTCCGTGCCCTTTTGTCTGTCTTCTTATTCACCGAGACAACAAGGCGTCGCCTTATTCGTCGCGATAAACCTTTTCGCGGCGCTCGTGACGTTCCTGCGCTTCGATGGAAAGCGTGGCAATCGGACGGGCATCCAGACGTTTGAGGCCGATAGGCTCGCCCGTTTCCTCACAGTAGCCGTAGGTGCCGTCTTCGATCCGCTGAAGGGCTGCATCGATCTTGGAGATCAGCTTGCGCTGACGATCACGGGCGCGAAGCTCGATCGCCCGGTCTGTCTCGGAAGAGGCCCGATCGGCAAGATCGGGATGGTTGGCGCTTTCTTCGGCGAGATGTCCGAGCGTCTCGCGCGCTTCTCTCAGGATATCGTTTTTCCAGGCTATGAGCTTCGCGCGGAAGTAGGCGCGCTGGCTGGCATTCATGAACTCTTCGTCTTCCGAGAGCACATATTTGCTAAGATCGATCTTCTCACTCAACGCGATTCTCCTCGAAGAACATCTCAATGCGGCGGTGTATACTCCAATGATAGTGGCCGGTTCAAGTGTACAGATCAGTTTTCGGGCATTTTTAAAACTGACACAAAAATCATCTAAATGACTAATTTTTATCCTTTATTCGTATTGAAGCGATCTCTTCTTCAATCACTTCAGCGCGACTTACCAACAGGAAAGGGGACTTGCGGTCCGGCAACCCTATCCTGTAGCATTCAGTCACCACCCTGCCACTCGAAAGCCGGTCCCGCCCTTGACAGCATCTTCCCCGAGCCGCGTTTATCTTCTGCGCCACGCCAAGGCCGCCTGGGCCGCCCCGGGGGAGCGGGATTTCGACCGGGGATTGAACGATGCCGGTTTTGCCGAGGCGGAGGTCATTGCGGACCTTGCTGCCGACAGGCATTACCGCCCCGATCTCCTCCTCTCCTCCACCGCCACGCGCTGCCGGCAGACGACGCAGGCATGGCAACGGGCCTTCAATGAGGGCATCGATATTTCCTACATCGATGAGATGTATAACGCGCGCAGCGAAACCTATCTGTCGCTTATAGCCGCGCAGGCGGAAGCCCGATCAGTGATGCTGGTGGGCCACAATCCGACCATGGAGGCGACGCTGGAAGCGATGATCGGCGAGGACCTGCTGCACGCCGCCCTGCCCTCGGGCTTTCCAACATCGGGTCTTGCAGTTCTCGACCATGATGACAGCCTTGCGAACGGTAGAGATCGCTGGCGGCTCGTCGATTTTCTCGCTCCAGGAAAATAATCTTCAAAGATTTTTGGAGGAACTCCACCAAGCCGCCCGCTGAAAATCGGTTGGGACGCTTCTTTTTTGGGCAGGCGCACCTCCCTATATTGCAGCCGTGACCGTTAAACACAGCCAGGAAATTGCCATTGTCGCCTTCCTTTACGTCCCTGACAGACAGCGCGCTGATCGCTTTCGATAATCTGGCCGACCGTGCAAGCAACCTCACCCATCCCACATTGCGGCTTGGCGTCACCGGGCTTTCCCGCGCGGGAAAGACGGTTTTCATTTCGTCCCTCGTCCATAATCTGCTGAATGGCGGGCGGCTGCCGCTGTTCGAGGCCATCCGCTCTGGACGCGTGTCGAATGTGCGGCTTGAACCGCAGCCGGACGACGCTATCCCGCGCTTTCAATATGAAGATCACATTCAGGCGCTCGTCCGCGACAGGCTGTGGCCGGATTCGACCCGCGCTATATCGGAATTACGGATCACGCTCGATTACCAGAGCGCCAGTGGCTGGGCTCGCTGGTTTTCCGCCGGAAAGCTGTCCATCGATATCGTCGATTACCCCGGCGAATGGCTGCTTGACCTGCCGCTGCTTTCCCAGGATTACAAGCAGTTCAGCGATGCGACCGTTGCCCTTGCGCAAAGTGGCATCCGCGCCGAACTGGCGCAGGAATGGCTGGCAATCGCTTCCTCGCTGGATATCAATGCACCTGCCGATGAAATGACGGCCAGGCGGCTGGCGGAAAGTTTCGCAGCCTATTTGAAGGCCTGTAAATCCGACGAAAGATCGCTTTCCACGCTGCCGCCCGGGCGCTTTCTGATGCCGGGTGATCTCGAGGGATCGCCAGCGCTAACATTTGCACCCCTGCCGGGCCTCACTGACGAAAAAGCACCGAAGGGCTCGCTGCGTGCGATGATGGAGCGGCGCTACGACGCTTACAAATCGATCGTCGTCAAACCCTTCTTCCGCGAACATTTCGCCCGCCTCGACCGGCAGATCGTTCTGATCGACACGTTGCAGGCCGTCAATCGCGGCCCGGAGGCCGTACAGGATCTGGAACGGGCGCTGGGCGACGTGCTTGCCTGTTTCCGCCCCGGCACCAACAGCCTGCTCTCCTCCCTGATCGGCAGGCGTATCGACAAGGTGCTGATTGCAGCCACCAAGGCCGACCATCTGCACCATGAAAGCCACGACCGGCTGGAGCGCCTGACCCGCCGCCTGGTGGATCGCGCCATCACCACCATCGGCATGAACGGCGCCGGTATCGAGGTCATGGCGCTCGCCTCCGTGCGCGCCACCAGAGAGGCGAGCGTACGGCAGGACGGCCACGAACTTCCCGTCATCGTCGGCACGCCGATGGCCGGCGAAACCATCAATGGCGAAACGTTCGACGGCAATCGCAAAACGGCGATCTTTCCCGGCGACCTGCCCGACGATCCGGAACCGCTGTTCCGCAGCATCGACCGGGATGGAGACAAGGCCTCGCTGCCGGATGTCAATGTCGTGCGCTTCCGGCCGCCCAACATTGACGAGCCGGGCAGCGGCGGCATCCGGCTTTCCGTTCCCCATATCAGGCTCGACCGCGCCATGCAGTTCCTGTTCGGAGACAAGCTCGCATGAAGGCTCCCACTCAAAACGATCCGCAGACACGTCGCCCGGCTGCTTTCACGCTCGAGACAGAGGACACGGCGAGCAAGCCCGCTGCGCAAAAACGTTCGCCGCGAAGCTTCGACGCCGAGGTTTCCCTGACACGGGACGAGGACGATCCGTTTCTGGCGCCCGAGGATATCGACGCCGCCGCGCTTCCGGTCGCGACCCCGAAGAAAAGCCGCTTTTTCTTCGGCAAGGTGGCGCTTGGCGCATTCGGGGTGCTTTTCTCGCTCGCCTTCGGACTATGGGCGGATCAGCTTATTCGCAATCTGTTTTCGCGGTCCGACTGGCTGGGTTATACGGCGACAGTGTCGCTTCTCGTTGCGCTTGCTGCGGTTCTCGCCCTCGTCGGGCGCGAGGTCTTTGGCATCATGCGGCTCAATGCGGTGCAATCCCTTAAGGCAGATGCCGAGACAGCCAGCCTTGAGAAAAGCGCCAAGCCCGCCCGCGCCATCGTCACACGGCTCAATGCTGTGCTTTCGCACCGTGCTGAAACCGCCAAGGGGCGTGCAGCGCTGAAGGACACGGAAAATGACGTCATCGATGGCCCGCATCTGATCGAACTCGCCGAACGGGAATTGCTCGTGCCGCTCGACCGTCAGGCACGCGCCCTTATTCTCAATTCATCCAAACGTGTGTCCGTCGTCACAGCGGTCAGCCCGCGAGCGGTTGTCGATCTTGCTTATGTATTGTTCGAAGTCACACGCCTCGTCCGCGCCATGGCGGAGCTCTATGGCGGACGGCCCGGAACGCTTGGCATGCTGAGGCTGCTTCGGGATGTCGTTGCGCATCTTGCCGTTACGGGCTCCATTGCCGTCGGCGACGGGCTCGCCCAGCAGGTTCTCGGCCATGGTCTCGCCTCGAAACTCTCCGCCCGTCTGGGTGAAGGCGTCATCAACGGGCTGATGACGGCACGAATCGGTATCGCCGCCATGGATCTTTGCCGACCCCTGCCATTCCGGGCAGTGAAGCGGCCAGGGATCGGCGATTTCATGTCTGACCTCACACCCGATTTAAGCGGCGGAAAAAGCGGTGATAAAGCCTGATTTTCGGGCCTTTGGTCTCCCAAAAGGTTACGGACAAATCCGCAAATTAGCTCGAAATAAACCAAGCATTAACCATTCCACCGCTAGATTGAAGCCTATCGAACAGGCTTCTTCGCCGGGGAAAGTATCATGTATTCGCGCTTCTTTTCGCTTATGGGCGGACTTGCCGCCATTTTGTCCGTCAGTGGCGGCTTCGGTCTGTCTGACGTCCATGCCGCACCGCGCGATCGTGACGACGTATTCTTTCGCTCGGTGGCTGGCGTCTGGAAAGGCCCGGGCGAAATCGTTGCCGGCAAATACAAGGGCACCAAGTTCACCTGCGACCTGACGGGCGAGCCACTCGACGACAAGCAGACAGGCATCAAACTCGGCGGCACCTGCCGCGTCGGCGTTTTCAGCCAGCCCATGTCTGCCGTCATCAGCCAGAAGGGCAACAGCTACGAGGGCAAGTTTCTCGATGGCGCTGGCGGCAAGGGGCTCGACATCACCTCTGGTCAGGTGAGCGGTGACAAGGTCGTCGTCGGCATCAACCGCGCCAAGCTGAACGGCGCGATGGTTGCACGCGTGTCGAACGACAATTCGATGAATATCACCATTTCGGTCAAGGTCGCAGACCAGATGATCCCCGTCATCGGCGTGACGCTGGCGCGTGATATCGATCAGATCGCCGTTGGCTCTATCAAGCCGTAAAAGCCATCATCTTCTCAGCTGTCGCCAAACGGGAGTGTCCACCACTCCCGTTTTTTGTTTGCGCGGACAATGCCATTTACATCTGCTTGCTGCAGCCATTCGCTGACAGGCTTTCCCTTGACGCTGAGATCAGGCGCGATGTCGGCGAGCGGCAGCAGCACGAAAGCGCGGTCGGCCATGCGCGGATGCGGCACTTCAAGGCTTTCCGTTACGACCGACTCATTACCAAAGGTGAGCACGTCGATGTCGATGGTGCGCGGCCCCCAGCGCTCCGTCCGCACCCGCTTCATGCCCTTTTCGATATCGAGGCAGAGTTGCAAAAGCGCGGGCGCCGTCAACCGGGTCTCGACCAAAGCGCAGCAATTAAAAAAGTCCGCCTGATCCGTCTTGCCCCATGGCGGGGTACGGTAAAGGTCGGAAACGGCAAGCAAATGGCAATCGGCATGCGCATCGAGTTCGCGCAGCGCTCTCGCCATCGCGGCGGCTGGATCGCCGATATTGCCGCCAAGACCCAGCGCGGCCACCGTCATCGTCTCAGGCACGATGTTCAACGCTCACCTGCGCGTAATCGAGAATACCGGGAACGGGCGCAGAGGGTTTACGCACGGTGATCTTGAGCCAGACGATCTGCGGGTAGCGCGCGCGCAGCGCCTTGGCGATATCGTTCGCCAAGGCCTCGATCAGGTAACGGCGCTGTCCCACGACGATCTTTTCGATGACGGCGAAAGCCACGCCGTAATCGACAGTGTTTTCGATATCGTCCGTTTCTAGAGCATCGCCCGCTTCGACTTCCATCTCGGCATCCACGAAAAAGCGCTGGCCTAGCACCTCTTCCTGCTCGAGGAGGCCATGACGGGCGAAAAAGGAACAGTTTTTCAGGATGATGGTATAGCGGCTCATCGCATCGCCTCCATGGCAGGACTGTTTTGCAGCAACATCGTCCCATCTTCGGGGGACGGCATTCCCGCACTCGTTAAACTAGGCATCGGCCTTTGCAGTGGTTTTGGCAAGGACCGCATCGGCAATTGCCAGGGCATCACGCGTCGCGGCAACATTGTGCACGCGAAAAACGGCAGCGCCGGCCAGCCTCAGCACGACCGTTGTCGCTGCCGTTCCGATATCGCGATCCGCAGCGGAATCCCGGCCCGTCAGCGACCCGATGAAACGCTTCCGCGACGTGCCGGCCAGAACCGGCAGCCCGAACGCCGAGAGTTCACCGAAGCGCGCCATCAGTGCGACATTCTCTTCCTCGTCCTTGGCGAAGCCAAAGCCCGGATCAAGCACGACGGCCTCGCGGCTGATGCCGGCATTATCAGCGATCTCAAGCGATCGGTCGAGAAATTCGAACTGATCCTTAATCACGTCGGCAAGCTTCTGCCTGTCGCGGCCGGTATGCATGATGCAGACGCCGGCGCGAAACGCGGCAACCACGCCGGCCATGTCAGGATCTTTCTGCAGCCCGAAGACATCGTTGACGATATGCGCGCCCGCTGCGATCGCCAGCCTTGCCGTTGAAGCGCGATACGTGTCGATGGAAATCAGCGCATCCGTCTCGCGACGCAATTTTTCGATGACGGGTAGGACGCGGTCCTGCTCTTCGGCTTCCGTCACCGCCGCTGCACCCGGACGCGTTGATTCGCCGCCGATATCGACGATGTCAGCGCCCTCCTCCACACAGGTCAGCGCATGGGAAAAGGCCGCGTCGATGGCGAGATAACGGCCGCCATCGGAAAAGGAATCAGGGGTGGCGTTCACGATGGCCATAATACGGCCACGCCCATCAAGTTTCAGGGAGCGGCCATGGGCCGCTTGCCAGGCGTTGCTGCCGACTGTTATCACGTAACACGCGCCTTTCGGGAATAACGGAGTGTTATGCCAATTCTTATAAGTTCCACTCCGCCTATGCAGCAAACCTTTTTCAAGTTCAACCGGAAGGCCGGGTCATGACCAAATCATCACGTGCTCTTTGCGCCGCAATGGCGGTCGTAGCAGCGCTTTCCCTCCCCGGACCGGCTTTTTCCGATACCATCGTCCGCAAGACCTATTCCTATTTCTCGATCGGCGGCAAGACGGCGGCCGATCTCGATCAACAGCTATCCAAACACGGTCCGCTGACCCGCAATACCGGTGCACGTCATCCCGGCGCGACGGAAATCAAATTCGGTGGCGAACTGACCTATATCGAGAAAAACGGCCTTTGCAGCGTCGGCACGGCGAAGGTTCTCCTGAACACGCGCATTCTGCTGCCGCAGTGGAAGAACCGCCGCCGCACCACGGCGGAACTCGCCTTCATCTGGGATACACTGCTTGCTGACATCAAGCGCCACGAGGAGCGTCACGCGGAAATTGCCCGCTCCTATGCCCGCTCTCTCGAACGGCAGCTGACGTCGCTCCGGCCGCAAAAGAGCTGCGAAACCCTGCAGGGCATGGTCGGCAAGATCACCCAGACCGTCATGGACGAGCATGACAAGGACCAGATGCGGTTCGACATGGTGGAGTCGAAGAACTTCGATGCGCGCATGACCCGGCTTCTGAAGAACCGGTTGGCCCAGGGTCAGACGCGCCGCTGAACAGCCCCAGGCAGTCCCATTTATCACCCTGAGTGACGGGGCATGACGTTACGTCATGTCCTATCTCACCCGTGAATTCTCGCCATGGTGCGGGCGCCAAGACTCATTGTACGTTCTTCGTACGGTATAGGACCTTGCAGCCAGGCGGCGTCGGGGACATGCCGCCTCCGGTTCTCCCGGTACGCACTTGAGGGCTCGCAGGTGTTTCCTCCCTCGCCTGCATGCTGCGTACCCGCCTCGCCCCGCTCCCCGCTACCAGGTGAGCGGGGCTTTTTCTGTCGGGAACCAGCGCTTGACGGCTTCAGCCCTGGCGCTCGGGAACGTGAACGACGAGACCATCAAGGTCGTCATTCATCTTGATCTGACAGGAAAGCCGGGATGTCGGCCGAACGTCGAAAGCGAAGTCGAGCATATCCTCTTCCATCGGTTCCGGTCCGCCGACACGCTCGGCCCAGGCGTCATCGACGTAGACATGACAGGTCGCACAGGCACAGGCGCCACCGCATTCCGCATCGATGCCGGGGATGGAGTTGCGAACCGCGTTCTCCATGACGGTGGAGCCATTGCTGACGTCGAGTTCATGAGGCGTGCCGTCAAAGGCAACGATGGTGAGTTTTGTCATGCTGGAAATCCAAAATCTGGTCTGAGAACTGTTCTAAACACATAGAAAGGCCGGCCCGCCTTGGCAACCCGCTTCACGAGCTTCAGGCATGACCGGCTTGGGCGAAACGGCAATTGTATATGAACCGCCCTATCGGCAAAGTTTCAAAATGAAATTTTCGGCCTCGACAATGGCAGCTGCGAGTTTCGCGATTGCCGCGGTGTCGTTGCCCTTTTCTTCTACCGAAGTCGCGGCAGCCGAAACTGCGGATGCGCCGACCGACTGAGCCGAACCCTTCAGCCGGTGCGCCGTCGCAATAACCGACTTGTCATCCGCTCCAATCATCTCGTGCAGGGCGGCGCGCGCGTTGCGGCTGAAGAGCTGCAACACCTCGATTTCCAAATCCTTATCGCCCATTGTCTGTCTGGAAAGATGATCGAAATCGATCGGCTTTTGACTGGCGGCAGGCATGCTGCCGTAATTATCGGGCGCTTCGAAAACAATACTGACCGCTGCCATGGCTGGAATCCTGTCTCACCATTTCCTGTTTCGTGTCACATCTGTGTCGTATTCACGCATTGTGGCAGCTGCTATCGGCTTAAATTACGGCGTGACGCTGGCGAAAATCTTCTGCTATGGTTAATTTATGTTAAACTTAGGCGAAACAAGGCGTTCAGCGCGAAACTCCGGTTTAAAAACTGTTAAAAAGCCGACACTTCGCCCCTGCCGCAAATCCGCATTAATTGTTTCGAACACCTAAATGTGTCACTACGGTACTGCCGTTCTCTCAAGGCTTAAGCTCAAGCTTTGTTATTGCGGCATGGTGATGTAATTTCGCCCGAAAGCTGGGTCACCAGCAGTCGGGATTTGGTAAATGGCGGGACTGTTCTCTCTTGAGGGTCGAGTTCCGCTGGCATGATGGCGGCAGTCTGCTTGCGTATCGCAGGTGGGTCAACGGCATGAAGCCGGGCGTAAGTGTAACGAGGCGTAACCGCATGGCGAATAACAAGATCAGCGACTCTGTCGACGAGACTGCTTTTCAGGCGTTGGAAGATGCCCTGCAGCTTGGCGCTTTCGAAGAGAAGCCGGAGACGCGGAAACCTGCAGCGCCGAAGCAGCCGGAGGCCAGAGTGAAGGAAGCAAGCAGACCGTCCCCTGCTCCCGAGGCCGCACGCGCGCCTGTCGAACAGACACCCCGCTCGCCCAATCTCGAAGCCGCCAATGACGGATCCAAGCGCAGCCCGGCCATGATCCTGAAATCGCTGGAAGGCGGATCGATCGGCGGCGCGCTTCGCAACGCCACGATCATGTCAATCATCTGGGCGCTCGGCGGCCTCGGCGTCGCCCACCTTCTTTATGGCAACGCCCTTTGGAACATCGGCTCGCTGGCTGATCTCACAGCAATTCCGGGCCTGATGGCCATCGTCGTCGGCATACTTGTGCCGATCATGCTGTTCTTTGCCTTCGCGATCATGATGGCGCGCGCCCGCGACCTGCGCAACGCCGCCCGCTCGATGGCGGAAGTCGCGCTTCGTCTTGCCGAGCCGGAAACTGTCGCCTCCGACCGCATTATGTCCGTCGGTCAGGCGGTGCGCCGCGAAGTTTCGGCCATGAATGACGGCATCGAGCGCACGATTGCCCGTGCCACCGAGCTCGAAACGCTTGTTCATTCCGAGGTCAACGCGCTCGAGCGCAGCTATGCGGACAATGAACTGCGCGTGCGCAGCCTCGTGCAGGAGCTGACCGCCGAACGCGACGCGATCGTCAACCATGCCGAGCGCATCCGCTCGTCCATTGTCGGCGCCCAGGAACAGATCAAGGAAGAACTGTCCATCGTCGGCGAAGAGCTTTCGATGCGGATTGCGACGACCGGCGAAGCTTTCGCTTCGATGATCGATACGCGTTCCGCCGCTCTCCTCGAAAAATCCCGCGCTTCGACCGAAGCGATGGGCAGCCTTATTGCCGCCAAGACCGAAAACCTGCTTCAGGCGCTGAATTCCTCCGGTTCGACGATTTCGAACGAATTCGACATGCGTCTGCATAACCTCACCTCGACGCTCGACGAGCGCGGTGAAGTGCTGCTGGAGCGTTTCGCAATCCATGCTTCGACGCTGGATAGCGGTGTCGAGAGCCTCAACAGCGCTCTTGAAGAACGCACCCGCCAGCTTAACGAGACGCTCTCGACGCGCACGCTGGAGCTCAACCGCAATATCGAGCGCGGCCAGCAGGTCATCGGCGGCTCACTGGATACGGTTCTCGACAAGCTCTCCACCACGCTCGAAGAAAAAGGTCTCTCCTTCCGTCAGAGCTTGCAGAGCACCGCTGACGACGCCATCATGGACCTCGATCTTCGCTCGGGCCTCTATGAAGAGCGGTTGCAGGCGACCGTCGGTCAGGTCAATTCCGCATTCGACGAGCATGTGTCGCAATTTGCCAGCGCCTTCGATCAGCGCGCCGGCAGCCTCGACAGCAAGCTTATGGAAAGCCTTGCCCGCATCAATGAAACCGTCGCCGGTGGCTCTGAAGCCCTCGATACGATGCTGAATTCCGGCCTCGAGCGCATCGGCGCCACCATGACCGATCAGTCATTGGCGCTCGCAACCGCGCTCGGCACGGGTCAGGAAATGCTGGAAAGCGCGCTCGAAAGCCGCACACAGGCTTTCAGCGAGGCAATCGGTCAGCGCACCGCCGAAATTACCGATGCTTTCGCCAATTCGCATGAGAAGATCGACGCCGTGCTGGCGGACCGCAGCAATGCCCTGTTCGGCGCGCTTTCGGCCAGCCAGGACCGCTTCGATGAGGCACTCGCCAGCCGTTCGTTGGCCATCACTGGCTCCGTCTCCGGTACGGCGGAACGCCTTGCCGCCATGCTCGACGAGCGCGCTGCCGCCATCAATAATGTTGTCGCCGATGTTGAGCGTCGGCTTGCCGAAACGCTTGAAACCCGTGCCGCCGCCATCACGGGCGCTGTCTCCGGCATCGAAGACCGAATCTCAGACACGCTGGAAAGCCGCACCGCGGCGCTGCACGATGTCGTCTCCGGCGCGGAAAACCGCATCGCCGATACACTTGACGGCCGCACCGCCGCCCTCACGAGCGCGATTTCCGGCGTCGAAGAACGCATCGCAGACGCCATGGACAGCCGTACCCTGTCGCTCGACATGACCTTCGCCAATGTCGAGGAACGCCTTTCCGAAACCCTCGATAACCGGACGTCGGCCCTGACAGGCATCGTGGCAACCGCCGAAGAAAAAATCGCCGGCGCGCTCGACAGCCGGACAGCCCTGTTCGGCGACGTCGTTGCCGGTGCGGAGCACCGTATCGCCGAAACGCTGGACGGCCGCACCGCCGCGCTCAACGCCGTTGTCTCGGGCGCTGAAGAACGCATCGCTGATGCGCTGGACAGCCGCACCATGGCGCTCGACATGACCTTCTCCGGCGCAGAGGAAAAAATCGCCGAAGCGCTCGACACCCGCACCGCGGCCCTCGGCGATCTGGTTGCAAGCGCCGAGACGCGTATTGCAGGCGCGCTCGACAGCCGCACGGATTCGCTGAAGAACGTTGTTTCCGGTGCCGAAGAACGTATCACCGACGCGCTCGATAGCCGCACCATGGCTCTCGACATGACCTTCTCCGGCGCAGAAGAAAAAATCGCCCAGGCGCTCGACACGCGTACCGCCGCCCTTGGCGATCTGGTGGCCAGCGCCGAGAACCGCATCGCCGGCGCGCTGGACAGCCGTACGGACTCGCTGAAGACCATCGTTTCGGGTGCGGAAGAGCGGATCACAGACGTGCTCGACAGCCGCACCATGGCGCTCGACATGAGCTTCTCCGGCGTTGAGGAGAAGATCACCGATATTCTCGATGGCCGCACCGCCGCCATCAACAGCGCCGTTGCCGGCGTTGAAGACCGCATCGCGAGCGCTCTCGACACCCGTACCGCTGCCCTATCGGGCATCGTTTCCGGCGCCGAAGAGCGCATTGCGGAGGCGCTTGACAGCCGCACCATGGCGCTCGACATGACGATTTCGGGTGTCGAGGAGCGGATCGCCGAGGCCATGGATGCGAGAGCCTCGTCGCTTTCGCTCGCCGCTGCCGGTGTCGGTCAGCGTCTGGAAGCCACGGCCTTCACGCTGGAAAACGCGCTTGCCAGTGGCCATGAGCGGCTCGAAACCATGCTCGGTTCCCAGGCGGAACGCATCGCCGGTTCGCTGGAACGCAACAGCGGCCTCATCGAACAGAGCGTATCGGGCGCCGCCAACCGCATCGAAAGCGTCGTTGAAGACGGCAGCAGCCGCTTTGCCCAGACAGTCGAAGCGGGTGTGACCCGCCTCGAAAGCAATCTCTCGCAGTCACATGATGAAATCCGCACGACGCTCGAGCAGCGTCAGGCGGAGATCGCCGCGACCCTTAACTCCGCGACGACCCAGATGGGTGATATGCTCTCCGAGCAGGCGATGATGATCGGCACAACGGTTGCTTCCAGCGCCAGCATGCTCGAACTGTCGCTCGAAACCCAGCAGGAAACACTGCAAAAGGCGATCGACGGTAGCGCTCAGACGCTGGAAGAGCGCCTTCGTAACAGCGCCGGCGATATAGCCGTGAAGATCGGCGAAGCCGCACGCGAGATCGGCGGGGCGACAGATGCCCTCTCCACGCGAATCGAGACCTCGATCGGCAATGTCACCACCCGTCTGGACGAGACCGGCGCCCGCATCGAAACCTCGCTCGACGCTCTCCAGACCAGAGTCGGCGGCGACCTTGCCAACGTCAACAGTTCGATCGACGACGCTGGCCGCCGCTTTGCGGAAGCGCTTGAAGACAAGACAGCCGTTTTCGCCCGCACCAGCGACGAAGCAGCCGAGCGCATCACCGGCATTCTGGACGAACAGACCACACGGGTTGCAGACACGTTCGAAAGCCGCACGAGCCGTCTTGCCGAGACATTTGATGCGGGCGCGGCCCGTATTGACGAGCGTCTCGGGACCATGGACCGAGCTCTCACCATCGGCCTCGAAAACGTCAACCGCACGATCGAAGGCAAGGCGACCGATCTCGCCGTCAGCCTTCGCGGCGCGGTGACGTCCGCCACCCAGAGCATCGGCGACGAAGCCGCCCGCTCCTCTGCCCTGCTTTCGAAATCCGGCTCGGAATTCGCAGAACAGGTGCAAGCGCAGAACGAAGCTTTCACCAAGGCAATCGAAGAAAAGTCCGGCGAGATCGTCAACCGCATCTCGGATGCGCAGACGCGCCTTTCCGGGCAGGCGGCTGCCGTCGCCCAGACCTTCTCGGAAGCTGGCAACATCATCGTCAACAAGGTTGCCGAAGCCGAAGCGGTCGTTCGCTC
>NZ_JBQYSN010000114.1:0-13468 GCF_052686535.1 Agrobacterium sp. DKPNP3
TGCTGGAGGCCCATTGCGGGGTGAAGCTTGGCCAGCACGATGTCTATCTCAACGTTGCCGGCGGCTACCGTATTTCCGAACCGGCCGCCGATATGGCGATTGCGTCTGCGCTGGTTTCCTCGCTTGCCGGTCTTGCCCTGCCCGCCGATTGCGTCTATTTCGGCGAAATCAGCCTGTCGGGTGCGGTGCGCCCGGTCTCGCATACCGGCCAGCGTTTGAAAGAAGCGGAAAAACTCGGCTTCTCCGCCGCACTTCTGCCTTCTGCTTCGGCTGAATTGCCGAAAGGCGGCAAAGGGCGCTGGACGGAAATTGAAAGCCTTCCGGACCTCGTGGCCCGCATCGCCGGCTCCGGCAACCGGTTCAAACAGGTTGAGGACGACGAATATTGATCCTTTCGCCAAGGGAAACAGTGGTGTAAGAGGATCGCAAAATTGGCAAGGCAGCGTCTGACAAGGCGTCGCACCTCCGGAGTTGGTATATGCCCATTACAATTTTCGACGGCATCGTCATCGCCGTTGTTCTTTTCTCCGCCCTTCTTGCGATGGTGCGCGGTTTTTCACGCGAAATCCTGTCGATTGCGAGCTGGGGCGGCTCGGTCGCCGCTGCCTATTATCTTTATCCGGTCCTGCTGCCTTATGCGCGCAACTATACCGATGACGACAAGATCGCCATTGCCGGTTCTGCCGGTGTGGTTTTCCTCGTCTCGCTGATCGTCATTTCCTTCATTACATCGCGTATTGCGGATTTCATCATCGACAGCCGCATCGGTGCACTGGACCGTACGCTCGGTTTCCTGTTCGGCGCAGCGCGCGGGATTTTGCTGCTGGTCGTCGCGGTCGCTTTCTGGAACTGGCTGGTGGACGTGAAGACGCAGCCGGAATGGGTGACCCAGGCCAAGTCCAAGCCTTTCCTCGACGGGCTGGTGGGCAAGCTGGAAGCGGTTCTGCCTGACGATATCGAACCGCAGATCCGCTCGCGAATCCTAGGCAAGCCGCCGGAGCCGACGACAGCGCAGACGCCTGCGGAAGATGTGCCGGCAACAAATCAACCGGCAACGAATAATTGACACAGTGTCGCGTCTTGCAATGCATGCAAGGCGCGCTATTTGTGCTAAATATCAAGCACGACACAGACGGACTGACCGGGAGAGATACTCGCCGGCGAGGTCTTTCTTTTTTCTCGGTAGAGAGCAAGGGCAAGCCGCATGATTGAGCCGCTTTCGCATTCCAAATTTCCTGAGGCCACTTTCAAGGAAGAGATCGACGGCGATACGCTGCATGAAGAATGCGGCGTTTTCGGCATTCTCGGCCATGCCGATGCTTCGGCGCTGACCGCGCTTGGCCTGCATGCGCTGCAGCATCGTGGCCAGGAAGCAGCCGGCATCGTCTCCTTCGACGGCAAGCGTTTCCACCAGGAACGCCATATGGGCCTCGTCGGCGATCATTATACCGATCCCGCAACCCTTGCCCGTCTGCCTGGCTCCATCGCGATTGGCCATACCCGCTATTCCACGACCGGCGAAGTGGCGATGCGCAACGTGCAGCCGCTGTTTGCCGAGCTGGAAGAAGGCGGGATTTCCATTGCCCATAACGGCAACTTCACCAATGGCCTGACGCTGCGCCGCCAGATCATCGCCACCGGCGCGATCTGTCAGTCGACGTCCGATACCGAAGTCGTGCTGCACCTCATCGCGCGCTCCCGCCACTCATCCACAGCCGATCGTTTCATTGACGCCATCCGCCAGATGGAAGGCGGTTATTCGATGCTGGCGATGACCCGCACCAAACTCATTGCCGCGCGTGACCCGATCGGCATCCGCCCGCTGGTCATGGGCGAGCTGGACGGCAAGCCGATCTTCTGCTCGGAGACCTGCGCTCTCGATATTATCGGCGCGAAATTCGTCCGCGACGTTGAAAACGGCGAAGTCATCATCTGCGAGATCCAGCCTGACGGTTCGATCACCATCGATGCGCGCAAGCCGTCGAAGCCGCAGCCGGAGCGTCTCTGCCTGTTCGAATATGTCTATTTCGCCCGCCCCGATTCCGTCGTTGGCGGACGCAACGTCTACACGACGCGCAAGAACATGGGCATGAACCTTGCCAAGGAAGCCCCGCTCGAAGCCGACGTCGTTGTCCCGGTTCCCGATGGCGGCACGCCGGCAGCGCTTGGTTTTGCGCAGGAAAGCGGCATTCCCTTCGAATACGGCATCATTCGCAACCATTATGTCGGCCGCACCTTCATCGAGCCCACCCAGCAGATCCGTGCTTTCGGCGTCAAGCTCAAGCATTCCGCCAACCGGGCGATGATCGAAGGCAAGCGCGTGGTGCTGGTGGATGACTCCATCGTCCGTGGCACGACCTCTGTCAAGATCGTGCAGATGATCCGCGAGGCTGGCGCGAAGGAAGTTCATATCCGCGTCGCCAGCCCGATGATCTTCCACCCCGATTTTTACGGCATCGACACGCCTGATGCCGACAAGCTGCTCGCCAACCAGTATGCCGACGTCGAGGCAATGGCGAAATATATCGGCGCCGATTCGCTGGCGTTCCTCTCGATCGACGGACTTTACCGGGCCGTTGGCGGTGAGAACCGCAATCCGGCGCGGCCGCAGTTCACCGACCATTATTTTACCGGCGATTATCCGACCCGCCTTCTCGACAAGAATGGCGAGGCGATGGGCAGCAAGATTTCCATGCTGGCCAGCAACGGCTGATAAGCGCGTCAGAACAAGCGGCCACCGGTCTCCGGCGGCCGCTTTTTTCTTGCCTTTCATTTGGCACGCCAGCTGCGACAATTTAATTGCTTGCAGCGGGCGGCTGCGGCTTCGTAGAAGAAGGCGCAATCATTTCGGGGGAGACCATGACTATCGATCTCAAGGGGCGCATCGCTCTTGTCACCGGCGCGTCACGCGGCATCGGCTATTTCACGGCGCTGGAGCTGGCCAAGGCCGGCGCCCATGTCATTGCCTGCGCCCGCACGGTGGGCGGCCTTGAGGAGCTGGACGACGCCATCAAGGCTGCCGGCGGCACCGCGACGCTGGTTCCCTTCGATCTCTCCGACATGAAAGCCATCGACGCGCTGGGCGCGAATATCTACGAGCGCTGGGGCAAGCTGGATATCCTCGTTGCCAATGCCGGTGTCCTCGGCGTCATCTCGCCGGTTGGCCATATCGAGGCGAAGGTCTTCGAAAGAGTGATGAACATCAACGTCACGGCCACCTGGCGGCTGATCCGCTCGGTCGAGCCGCTGCTGATGAAATCGGATGCCGGCAGGGCATTGATCCTGTCTTCGGGAGTGGCCCATAGCTGTCGTCCCTTCTGGGGCGTCTATTCCACGTCGAAGGCCGCCGTTGAAGCGCTCGCCCGCACCTGGGCCGCGGAAACGGAAAAGAGTGCGTTGCGCGTCAACAGCATCAATCCGGGCGCGACGCGCACGGCGATGCGCGCCCAGGCCATGCCCGGCGAAGATCCCGCCACCGTGCCGCATCCTTCCGAGGTGGCAGCGGCCATCCTGCCGCTTGCTTCGCCCGATCTCAAAGAGACCGGCAAGCTCTTCCTGGTCCGGGAAAACCGGTTCGTTGATTACCGTCCGCCGGAGTGATGCCGGTCAGCGGATCAGCCAAAGTGACGAGAGAAACGCTTGACCGCGCATGACCGCCGCGCCATAACGCAAGTCATGAAAACGACGATCTGCACCTGCTGCTGAAATAATTTTGCTGGTTCGCCACCGGCCGGCTCGTTTTCGTCTCCCGCAAGGTCTTACAGACAAACGGCCCGGTCCGCACAACTGACTGCCTTTAGGGAATCGCCGCATGTCCTTGCGCCTGAAACTTCACAACACGCTGACCCGCGAAAAGGCGGAATTTGCGCCCATCGATCCTGAAAATGTGCGCATGTATGTCTGCGGCCCGACCGTTTATGACTTCGCCCATATCGGTAATGCGCGCCCCGTGATCGTGTTCGATGTTCTCTTCCGGCTGCTGCGCCATGCCTACGGCGAAAACCGCGTTACCTACGCCCGCAACATCACCGACGTCGATGACAAGATCAATGCGCGGGCGCTGCGGGACTATCCGCATCTGCCGCTCAACGATGCCATCCACGCCGTGACGGAAAAGACGGCCGACCAGTTCCATCAGGACGTCGCGGCGCTGGGCTGCCTTCAACCAAGTGTCGAACCGCGCGCGACCGACAATATTGCACAGATGATCGATATCATCGAGAAGCTGATCGCACGCGGCCATGCCTATGCGGCCGGTGGCGAGGTCCTGTTCGACACTCGCTCCATGGCGGATTACGGGCAGCTTTCGAAGCGTCCGCTGGACGAGCAGCAGGCGGGCGCGCGCGTGGCGGTGGATGCCCACAAGAAGAACCCCGGCGATTTCGTGCTGTGGAAGCTTTCCTCCGACAACGAGCCCGGCTGGGAAAGCCCCTGGGGCCGCGGCCGCCCGGGCTGGCACATCGAATGCTCGGCCATGTCCGGCCGCTACCTCGGTGACGTTTTCGACATTCACGGCGGCGGGCTCGACCTCATCTTTCCGCATCACGAGAACGAAATCGCCCAGTCCCGCTGCGCGCACGGCACGCATGTCATGGCCAATGTTTGGATGCATAACGGCTTTGTGCAGGTGGAAGGCCGCAAGATGTCGAAGTCCGAAGGCAACTTCGTGACAATCTATGAATTGCTCCACACGGACAAATTTGACGGACGACGATGGCCGGGCGAGGTTCTGCGCCTTGCGATGCTGATGACCCATTATCGCGAGCCGATCGATTTCTCGGTGAAGCGTCTGGAAGAGGCCGAACGCCTGCTCGCCAAATGGCCGGCGGCAGAAGCCTCCGATGCCGCGCCGGATGAAACCGTGCTGGAGGCGCTCGCAGACGATCTCAACACGGTCGCCGCTGTTCAGGCACTCCATGCTCTCGCCCACGCCGCCAACACCGATGCATCCAGACTGCCCGCCTTCGCGGCCAGCGCCGCTCTGCTGGGTGTCCTCCCGAAGAAGGCGGAAATGGATGAGGCCATTGTTTCGGCGGTCAATGCTCTGGTGGAACTGCGTCTGGAAATGCTGAAAGCGAAGAACTTTGCGGAGGCTGATCGCGTTCGCGATGAGCTTGCGGAAAAGGGTGTTCAGCTGAAGGACGGCAAGGATAAGGAAACCGGTGAGCGGACGACGACGTGGGAGTTGAAGCGCTAGGCTTGCATTGGTGGCTGGGGTTTACCCCCCTCTGCCCTGCCGGGCATCTCCCCCACAGGTGGGGAGATCAATCGCGGTTATCGCACGCCCAAATTTAACGTTGCGGATGAGTCAAGGAACGTGCTTCTTGCCGATCTCCCCACCTGTGGGGGAGATGCCCGGCAGGGCAGAGGGGGGCCAGACGGTCACCACAATCCGCTTGCGGTTTTGAATTACCTCAACCAATCTGAGGCAAAGCAGCTAAACGGCGAGCCAAATCATGCCGCATGCAGACGTAGACCCGGTGCATCGCAAATATGCGAAGCAAATGCGTAAAGTAATGACGGATGCCGAGCTAAAGCTCTGGAATGCTATTCGAGCCCATCGCCTTGAAGACTTGAGTTTCCGCAGGCAAATGCCGATTGCCGGTTTTATCGTCGATTTCGCCTGTTCGGATCATCGCCTCGTCGTCGAAGTGGACAGTTCTCAACATACATCTGATGCATCACTACGCTACGATCAGGAAAGAACTGCGCGGCTTGAAAAAGACGGCTGGACTATCCTCCGCTTCTGGAACCACGAAGTCCCCACGGACTTAGATAATGTCTGTCTCCACATTATCACAACGATCAGGGAGGACCGAATATGACGACATATACGGGTGGATGCCAGTGCGGCGCGGTTCGATTTCGTGCCGTGGGCGATCTCAAAGACAGCTCCGTCTGCCATTGCCGCATGTGCCAGAAGGCGTTCGGAGCCTATTATGCGCCGCTGGTTTCCGTTCGCGAAGTGGAATTCGAGTGGACGCGGGGAGAGCCGAAGCGGTTTCAGTCTTCGAGCGTCATCAAGCGCGGATTTTGCTCCGAATGCGGAACGCCCCTCACCTATGAAGCACCGGATGGCATGGCGATTGCGGCCGGTGCCTTTGACGATCCGTCGGCATTTCCGCCCACCATCCAGTGGGGCATAGAGCGGAAGGTCGCCTTCGTGGATGACATCCACACCCTGCCCGCCGTTCCGACGGAAGACGACCTGACCTCAGTCGACTACCTTGCCAACCTCGTCTCCTATCAGCACCCTGACCACGACACCGAAAACTGGCCACCGGAGAACAGACAATGAGCGAAACGGGTTTTTCCGGGGGCTGCCAGTGCGGCGCCGTGCGGTTCCATGCGGGCAAGCTCGGCAGGCCCTCCATCTGCCATTGCCGCATGTGCCAGAAACATTTCGGAAATTTCTTTGGCGCACTTGTGACTGCCGATCAGGCACATCTGACATGGACACGCGGCCAGCCGTCCCTTTTTCGCTCGTCGCAGAAAATCCATCGCGGTTTCTGCAACAAGTGCGGCACACCTCTGACCTATCATTATCCTGGCGGTGTCGAGATTGCCATCGGCGCTTTCGATCATCCTGAAAAGATCGAACCGCAGGTGCAGGTCAACATCCACAAGCGGATGCCGTGGATCGAGCAGCTCTTCTCCAAACCGGCAATCGAACAGGGCGTTGACGAGGCCGAAATCACCTCCTACCAACACCCGGATCATGACACGGCCGAATGGCCGCCTAAGGAACGATAAAACATGACTGAAGAACTGCGCGGCCTCTATCCCCAGATCGAACCTTTCGAAACCGGCATGCTCGATGTCGGCAACGGCCATACCATCTATTGGGAAAGAGTGGGGACGCGAGGTGCGAAGCCAGCGGTTTTTCTGCATGGCGGCCCCGGCGGCGGCGTGAACCCGACGCATCGCCGGGTGTTCGATCCAGATCTTTACGATGTCATCCTGTTCGACCAGCGCGGTTGCGGCCGCTCCACGCCGCATGCGGAACTTGAAGCCAACACCACATGGCATCTGGTTGCCGATATTGAACGGCTGCGTGAACTCTGCGGGTTCGAGAAATGGCTGGTATTCGGCGGCTCCTGGGGTTCGACGCTGGCTCTGGCCTATGCGGAAACCCATCCCGACCGCGTCAGCGAACTCGTCCTGCGAGGCATCTACACCGTCACCCGGCCGGAACTCGACTGGTACTACCAGTTCGGCGTTTCCGAAATGTACCCGGATCAATGGGAAAAATTCATCGCGCCTATCCCAGAGTCCGAACGCGGCCAGATGATGCAGGCCTATAACCGTTATCTTACCGGCACCGACGAGGCGAAGAAGCTCGAATGCGCCAGGGCCTGGAGCCAGTGGGAGGGTGCGACCATTGCGCTTGTCACCGATCCAGACCGTGTCGCGGATTTCGGTGAGGACAAATATGCGATTGCTTTCGCGCGAATCGAGAACCACTTCTTCGTCAATGGCGGCTGGCTGGAAGACGAACAATTGCTGCGGAACGCCGGCAGGCTGAAAGATATTCCCGGCGTCATCGTGCATGGGCGTTACGACATGCCCTGCCCGCTAAAATATGCCTGGCAGCTCGCCAAGGCATGGCCGAAAGCGGACTTCCATATTATCGAAGCCGCCGGACACGCCATGACCGAGCCGGGCATTCTTGACCAGCTGATCCGCTCAACCGACAGTTTTGCGAAGCAATAATTTCACATGTTGCCCTCGATTTACGACTTATTGGCAAAAATTGTGCATTCACTGGTTGAAAAACCAACGGTGGATTCCGGGGCAGATCGTGGACGACATCGGCAAAACGCTTGACCTTATTTATGAAGCCGCCTTCGTGCCGGAACGATGGCATGAGGTGCTTGATGTGATGGCACAGGGTGCTGGCGCGCATGGAACGGCGCTCTTCACCACCAGCGCCGCATCGGGGCGGTCCATCGCCTCCGGATCGCTCGCGGATCTCACGCAGAAAATGGTGAATGAGGGTTGGCTAGGCCGCAATTCACGCGCTGCCAAGCTCCTGACCATCGATCATGAAGGCTTCATCAACGAGGCGGATTACTTTAGCGCCGAAGACTACAATTCGCAGCCAATTTTCACGCAGGTGATGCAGCCGCTTGGCTATGGCTTTGGAACCTCAACCGTCATCACCGCCCCCAGCGGAGACCGCATGATCTTCGCGGTGGAGAAAAAGGCTGCGACCGGCCCCGTTACCGCGTCATCCATTGCTTATCTGGATCATCTTCGACCTCACCTTGCCCGGGCGGCGATGATGTCCAGCAGGCTGGAATTCGAGCGGGTTCGGGCCGCCATGGATGCGCTGCAGATTGCCGGGCTGCCAGCTGCTGTGCTGAGAGCCGATGGTGCGGCGCTCGCCCTCAACGACCTTCTGGAGCAGATGTCGCCAAGGATCACGATGGCGGCTTTCGGTCATGTCAGGTTTCAGAATGCCGCGGCGAATGATTTTCTGTCTCGTCTGCTTGAACAAAGCCGCATCGCGCGCGGCAGTGCGAGCGGGTCATTTCCCTTGCTAGGGGTAGAGGAAGGCGCCGCGGCTGTCGTCCACATCATGCCCGTCGAGGGTGGGGCGCGCGATATTTTCACCAATGCGGCGCTGTTCATGATTGTCACGCCTGTCGATCGCCAGCGCTTGCCTTCAGCCGACATTATCAGGGGCCTGTTCGATCTGACCCCGGCCGAAGCCAAAGTGGCGCGAGAACTGGCAACGGGCAGGGATGTCGGTGCAGTGGCCGGCCATCTCTCCGTTTCCAAGGAGACGGTCAGATCGCATGTCAAAGCGATCCTTTCCAAAACCGGAATGCCCCGTCAGGCAGATTTTATCGCCGCGATAGCGAGCATCAGACCACTCAAATAACCACGGACCCGGTCCTGTCCGAACGCGCCGCGCCGGGAGAGCTGCAATGGATGGTGACGACCACGAGAAGAATGGCCGCTGGCCAGAGGATGCACAGCACGATCCCGAGGACGCCCATTAGGGTCGCTTTCCGGCTTCTGAGGAGAAGCTCCCTCAACGTCTGAAAAGCAAAAAACATCATAATGATAATATAGCCAACCGCGCCAAAGACTTTTGCTGCAATATCGAATTCACCCATGGACCTGGCCTTCCCGTCTAAAATAACCGCACAGATCGCATGATGATCAAGCTCCGGCCTCACCAATCGGGGTGACGCCGCGGAAATGAAACACACGCGCGCCTTCTTTTTTGGCGCAGAAAGGCGCACAAAACCGCTGTTCAAGCAGTTTTTCTTATTAAACCTTCACGGAAATGAATTGGCTCACGCCAATTTGATCCGATATAACGGAGCATCCCAACAAGTGGTGGTACTCCCATGGCACTCGACAAAACGCTCCCGGCCCAAGAGGGCGGCGATAGCGCGCGCGGTTTTGCTTTCGCGCTTTCAGCCTATCTCCTATGGGGCTTCCTGCCCATCTATATGAAGGCGGTTGCGCATATCTCGCCGATCGAGGTGATTGTTCATCGTGTCGTCTGGTCGGTGCCGATCGCCGCAGCGGTGCTTATCGCAATCGGGCGTACATCGGAGATCAGGAGTGCGCTGAGAAACCCGAAAATGCTGGCCATGGCGAGCCTGACGGCCGCCCTCATCAGCGTGAACTGGGGCATTTATATCTGGGCAATCGGCGCAGGACGGGCGCTCGATGCCGCACTTGGGTATTTCATCAATCCGCTGTTCAGTATCTTCCTCGGCGCAGTGCTGCTGAAGGAGAAGCTCTATCCGGCGCAGATCGCCGCCATCGGCCTCGTCGCCGTAGCCGTGGCCATCCTCACCTGGCATGCGGGCAGCCTGCCCTGGGTCTCCATCGCGCTCACCGTTTCCTGGGGCTTTTACGCCTTCTTCCGCAAGACCTTGCCGATCGGCGCCACGCAGGGCTTCCTGCTGGAAGTCATGCTGCTGTCCATCCCGGCCGTGCTGGTCATGATCTGGCTGGCCTTTAGCGGACAAGCCCATTTCATGGGCGGCAATTCCGCCGATACATGGCTTCTGGCGGCGAGCGGCGTGATCACCGCTGTCCCGCTTATCCTCTATGGCAACGGCGCAAAATTGCTGCGGCTATCGACCATCGGCATCATGCAATATATCGCGCCGACGATGATCTTCCTCATCGCAATTTTCATCTTCAAAGAACCCTTTGATACGGTGCGCATGGCCGCCTTTGCGATGATCTGGGCAGCGCTTGCGATCTACACCGCCTCAAGCCTGATGCGGCTCAAGAAGTAAGCTGTTCAGACCTCTTCCCCCGTCATAGCGGGGGAGGACTAAAGGATCAGTAATCCACCAGCAGCTGCTGGGCGCCCACTTCTCCAAAATGGGGTTTGACACCAAGCAGGCCGGCTGTCTGAGCGATGATCTCACGCGTCATCGGGGCGGCTGTCGATGCCGCCGTGCGTCCACCGTTCACCCCTGTCCTCGGCGCATCGATCATGGTCAGCACGACATATTTCGGCTTGTGCATAGGAAAACCTGCCACGAAGGCGTTGAAGTTGATGTCCTTGGCGTAACGGCCATTGATCACCTTGTCTGCCGTCCCGGTCTTGCCGCCGACATGAAACCCTTCCACCTGCGCGCCGCGGCCGGAACCCTTGATGCCGTTCCAATTGAACAGGTAACGCATGTCGGCGCTCGTCTTGCCGTTGATGACGCTGCGCGCGAGCGATGACGCCGCCTCTTTCGAACGCGGCAGGAAGGTCGGAGAGATCAGGTTTCCGCCATTGATCAGCGCGGCAGCGGCCACCGCCGTCTGCAACGGGGTGGTGGCAACGCCATGGCCGAAGGAGATGGTGACGGAATTGATCTTCTTCCACACCCTCGGCTGGGTCGGCGTGGCAACGCCGGGCATCTCCGTGTCCATTTTGGTCAGCAGCCCGAGCTTCGTCAGGAACTGCTGATGTCCCTCGACACCGACCCTGTCCGCCACCGCCGCCGTACCGATATTCGATGAATATTGAAACACTTCAGGAATGGAAAGCGGCCGGTTCCGGCCCTTGAAATCCTTGATGGTGAAACCGCCCATACGGATCGGCCGTGAGGCATCCACCACCGAACCGAGCGTGATCGCCCCGGCATCCAGACCCATGGCCAGCGTGAAGCTCTTGAAGGTCGAGCCCATCTCGAAGGTGGCGTTGCTCATCCGGTTGAACCAGCCTTTCTCATACTCCCTGTCGATGCTGCCATCGGCGAGGGTGCGGGACGGTTCGTTCGGATCGTAGTCAGGCACCGAGGCCATGGCCAGCACTTCGCCCGTTTCCACATCCAGGATCACCGACCCGGCAGCTTCGGCCTGGTAGGCGGTTTTCGCCTTCGCGACCACGTCGCGGACAATGTTCTGGACCCTCAGATCGATGGAAAGCCGGACCGGCTCCAGCGGCGCGCCACTGGCGAGACCCACGGCGCGCAGATCGGCGAGCCCCTGCTGGTCAAGGTAACGTTCCATACCGGCAAGCCCCTGATTATCGACATTGACGTGGCCGACAATATGGGACGCTGTCGGCCCACCGGGATAAAAGCGCCGCTTTTCCGGCCGAAATCCGATGCCGGGTAAACCGAGGTTCAGGATATCGGCCTGCTGCCGCGGCGTCAGCTGCCGCCGTAGCCACTGGAACCCGGTGTCAGTGCGCAAACGGCGGTGCGTTTCACGCCAGTCGAGATTGGGGATGACGGTTGCCAGCTTCTCTACCACCTCGTCCGGATCGACGATCCGGCGCGGATCTGCGTAGAGCGACACCATGTTGAGATCGGTCGCAAGCAGCGTGCCATTGCGATCGACGATGTCTGGCCGCGAGGCGATGGCGTTGGCGCCAGTATTGATCCACGCGGTGGAAACGGGTTCGGCCAGCCCATATTGAACGAGGCGCGCCGCGGCGACGGCGTAAATCGCAACGAAGACAGCGATCACGAGCGCAAGCCGCGTCTTAGCCTCCGCCCGGCGGCGGGCGACCGAACCGAACACGACCTCCCTACCCCGCAGCGGGTTTCTCTTGATAATGAAATGCGTCCGGCTCTTCAGCCGCATTACAAAAGCAATCATTGCCGATGACACCCACCCGAGGCGGCGGAGCAAAATTCCGCGATAACCAACGCCTCGGAGACGGTGACACAGGATCAGTCGCTGGGCCACGAAAACGACCGGCGGCATAAGGCCGCCGTTAAATCTATATTAATATACATTTAAAGTTGTAACGTTCCGCCCAAATGGCCGTTAACAATTGCTCGCTCTAGAGGCGGGAAATCACCGAAGGATCGCCATCGGGGTTCTGCTGCGCCAGCGCCCTGTCGATGATGGCGGGCACGATGTCCTTCACCTCATCGACGATGAGCGGGTTGAGAAGGTGCGCGCGATGGATGAAGCCCTGGTCGCGCATATGCTGCACGAGTTCCAGCATCGGGTTCCAGAAACCGTTGATATTGGCAAAGACCATTGGCTTGGCGTGACGGCCGAGCTGTGCCCAGGTCATGATCTCCACGATCTCTTCCAGCGTGCCGACTCCGCCCGGCAGGGTTACGAAAGCATCCGAGCGCTCGAACATCATATGTTTGCGCTCATGCATGTCCTTGGTGATGACAAGCTCGTTCAATTGTCCGAGAGAATGGCGTGTTGCCTCCATGTCGGCCAGAAATTCCGGTATGATGCCGGTCACTTCGCCGCCATTGGAAAGGACGCCGCTGGCAACCGCGCCCATGATGCCCTTGGTACCGCCGCCATAGACGAGGCGAATGCCGTTTTCGGCGATGGCTTTCCCAAGCGCGCGGCCTGCTTCCATATGGGCGGGATCACGTCCGGGCTGGGAGCCGCAATAAACGCAGATGGATCGAATCGTTGTATTTTTGTCCGTCATGCAGGGAAGGAACTATGCGCGCTGCGGCACGTCAAGAAAATTTGGGAAATCCCTTGCAAATATGGCCTTTTGGCCACACGCCGCTTGTCTGTCGCAAGGTAAGACGCTAGCAATCTCAACTCATGTTCAAAGCTTGGAATACCCGGAGCACACAGGATGAAAAATAACAAAGCCGGTTTGCTGGCGCTGATCGTGCTGGGAATTGCCTCCCTGCTCATGATCTTTTTCGTCCTGCCGCGGATTTCGAACGACGGCAAACCCATCGGTGACGCCATCAACGAGGCGGGCAACGCCGTGAAAAACAGCGTTGAAATGGGCGCTGACAAAGCGGGCGACATCCTCTCCGACGCAGCTGAGGAAACGGCCAACATCGCCGACAAGGTCGGTCGTCGCGCCGCCTCCGCTACACAGTCCATCAAGGATCTCTCGGGCCTTTTCGCCGACAACAAGGTTCCTTCCGATGCTGATTTCGCTGCCGCCCGCAAGAAGGTCGAGGCCTCTCTGAAGGAGCTCACGAATATCGACATCCCCGAGTCGCTGGATGAAACCACATCGCGGCTCATTACCACCGCCCGCGCTGCG
>NZ_JBQYSN010000115.1:0-12471 GCF_052686535.1 Agrobacterium sp. DKPNP3
GTTGTTGCGTCCGCCGCGGTTGTTGTTGGGGCGCGTGGGGCTTGCGAGACCGGCCGGACGTTCACCAGAGGCAACCGGAATATCGATCTTCATCAGCTTTTCGATGTCGTGCAACAGGCGGGTCTCGTCCGGTGCGCAGAAAGCAATGGCGATGCCGTCGCGGCCGGCACGGGCGGTACGGCCGATGCGGTGAACATAAGCGTCAGGCACTTCCGGCAGATCGTAGTTGAAGACGTGCGTCACTGCCGGGATGTCGATGCCGCGGGCCGCGACGTCGGTTGCGACCAGAACCTTGATCTCGCCATCCTTGAAGCCCTTCAGGGCGCGCTCGCGCTGGCCCTGGCTCTTGTTGCCGTGGATGGAGGCGACCTTGAAGCCGATATGTTCCAGATGCTTGTAGAGCTTCTCCGCGCCGTGCTTGGTGCGCAGGAACACGATGGCGCGGCCATCCGGGTTCTCGTTGAGCGACTTCTTCAGAAGCTCGGTCTTGTCGTTCTTGCCGGCGACGAAGTGGACATATTGCTCCACCTTGTCGGCTGCCTTGCCGGGCGGGGTCACTTCGACCTTCAGCGGATCGGTCAGGTAGCTGTGGGCGAGATCGGCGATTGCCTTCGGCATGGTGGCGGAGAAGAGCAGCGTCTGGCGCTTGGCCGGCACCATCTTCGAGATCTTGCGCAGATCGTGGATGAAGCCGAGGTCGAGCATCTGGTCGGCTTCATCAAGCACCAGATAGGTGACCTTGGAGAGCGAAATGGCATTGCGGGCAATGAGATCAAGCAGGCGGCCGGGAGTGGCCACCAGAATGTCCGTACCCTTCTCCAGCTGGAGCTGCTGCTTGTTGATCGACGCGCCGCCGACAACCTGGTTGATGCGCAGCGGCGTCTTCTTCACGAAGGCGCGCAGGTTTTCGCCGATCTGGTTCACCAGCTCGCGGGTCGGGGCAAGGATCAGCGTGCGGCAGGTGCGGTTTGCCGGGCGGTCCGCCTGCTTCATCAGCATTTCGATGATCGGCAGGCCGAAAGCGGCCGTCTTGCCGGTGCCGGTCTGTGCGAGGCCGATCAGGTCGCGGCCTTCGAGCAGCAGCGGAATGGCCTTTGCCTGAATGGGAGTAGGGGTCGTGTAGCCAAGCTGGGTAACGCTGGCGACAATCTTTTCGGAGAGGCCGAGTTCGCTAAAACTGGTCAATATAATGCCTTTCGGGGCGCCAAAAACCAATCGTCCGGAACAGGGCTGCTGTCCGGCGGTTTCGGCGTCAAGAACCCCGCGTGAATTGGGAACTTGTGGGTTGGAATAACTTTCTGCGCATCAGTGCGGCACATGCCGTCTTCTGTAGTCTCTGCGCTTTTCCTTCATGCGGGCCGAATCCGTTCGAGGACTTTTCTCCGGTCATACGCTGCAGCTCACGCGGCTGCCGATGGTGAAAGCTTGACGGGGATGTGGGCGTTTTATGCGCTAAAGTCAAGCGATAGTTTTGTGAGTGGGCTGTCGCGACGCGCATGGCAGCCATGCGCACCCGCTCTCGGCAGGTGTAGCGAGGGGGATGGCGCGGTCAAGAATTATGGTTAAAAAGGGATGACTGTACCGATGGATACATAGCAAAGATCGCTTTTATCACATAACGTTTTTGCGACGACGCCGGGAAATATTTGATTCGGCAAGGATCGACTGCAGGATGTGGAGTATCGATTGACCGAGGGTGGCGGGTTGCTGGAAAAGGCTTGCAGGGCCGTCGCTGTCCTGGACCTGCCGGCGTGCGTCAAGGACAGCGAGCTGCGCTATGTCACGGCCAATGAGGCCTATGGTCGCCTTCTTGGACATCCGCCCGGCATTTTGAAGGGCCGCACCAGTTTTTCCCTGTCGGGCGATAACCGCGACGCCGAGCGTGAGGACCGGGAGCGTCGCGCGCTGGTCTTTGCCACCGACGAGACCATTGCAAGCCATACCGCGACGGTGTCCGGGAACCTGCGCTGCGAGCGCTTCATCGGCGACGACGGCAATCTTTTTCTGTTCGAGGTGTTTGAAAAAATGCCCTCGCCGGTGCTGGCGGCACCGTCGGCTGTCGGCGATGCGTCCGATCTGCTTTTCACCAGTGGCGTGATGGATTTCATCGATGCCGGTATCGTTGTTTATGACCGGGAAAACCGGCTGGTCTATTGTAATGCTCGTTTCGCAGAGTTTTACAGGGCCTTTGGCGTGGAGCTGACGCCGGGGATACGGCTCGAAGCGCTGATGAAGGCGCTCTATTTCTCGAGCGGCTATCGCAGCGTCCAGGAAGACGATCCGGATTTCGAAGGGTGGATGCAGGGGCAGCTGCGGGATTTTGAGCTGCCTTATCTCGAAAGGGTGGAGCAGTTTGCCGACGGGCGCTGGGTTCGCATGGTCAACAAGCGGCTGGAAGATGGCACGCTGGTGGGCCTGCGAGTGGATGTCACCGAGTTCAAGGCGCACGAGACGCTTCTGAACACGCAGATCCGCGAGACCTGGCTGTTGCGCGCCGCGCTCGAGCAATTGCCGGTCGGTGTCTTCCTGCGGGATAAGGACAGGCGGCTGACCTTTGCCAACGCGGCCTATGAGACATTTCTGGATGGCAGCCTCGCCGATCATATCGGCAGAACCGAGAGCGATATGTTCCCTGACGAAGGCGAGCAATTCCGTCTGGAGAACGAGCATATTCTTGAAACCGGGGAGTCGATAGAAAAGACAGGCTGCGTTTCTCTTGCCGATGGCGGCACCATCCCCATCATCACCCGGCTCGGCCGCGTCGCGACGCCCGACAATGACTATTATCTGGTGGGCTCGGTCACCGATGTGAGCCTTTTGCAGGAGAGGGAGAAGGCCCTGATCGCCGCGAGGGCGGAGGCAGAGGCGTTGCATCGCCAGCTTGAGGCTGTTCTCCACGCGCTGCCGGTCGGGGTGCTATTGCTCAACGCCGATCTCGTGATCGAATATATCAACCCGTGTTTTTACAAGGTGTGGGGAGAGATTGGCGGGGGAGCGTCGCTCGTCGGGAAGACCTATCGCGACTTCATGCAGCTGAATTTCGACAGCGGCCTCTATGACTATGGCGGCAAATCGTTCGAGGAAGTCTATGGCGAGCGGGTGCAGCGACTTCTGAACGAGGAGGGGTTTGCGCCACGCGAGGTACGCAGCAAAAGCGGCAAGGTGACCGTCATCTCGAAAACCCGTCTCGAGGGCGGTAAAATCCTCAGTACCTATGCCGATGTTACGGATGTGCGCCTGCGCGATGCGGAAATCAGCAAAGCCAGGGCGGAGCTGGAGCGTGTCGGCGAATATATGCAGGGCGCGACACGCGCCATGGCGCAGGGCCTGGTGCTTGTCGAGCAGGGCACGATCATCATGTCCAACGAGGCAATGGCGCGCATGTTCGATGTGCCGCCCCATCTTCTGGATAAGGGTGAAAACTGGTCGGGATTCTTTTCCCATTGCGCCGGCCGCGGCGATTTCGGCACCGCCGAGGAGGCGGCCGCGACCCTTTCCGCCTGGAGAGAGAATATCGCGGCCAACCGGCCGTTTTCCTGGCTCATCCAGGTGGCGGGCAAAAGCTGGCTCAATCTGGAGGCGACCAACAGTTCCGGCAATTACTGGCTCATCATCGTCACCGATGTGACTGAGATGAAAGTGCGCGAAGAGGAATTGCAGCGCCTGCTTTCGCGCGCCGAAGCGGCGGACCGGGCCAAATCGGAGTTCCTTGCCAATATGAGCCATGAAATCCGCACGCCCATGAACGGTGTGCTTGGCATGGCGGAGCTTCTGGCCAAATCCAAGCTCGACACGCGCCAGAAGACCTTTACCGATATCATCGTCAAATCGGGCAACGCGCTTCTGACCATCATCAACGACATTCTCGACTTCTCGCGCATCGAGGCGGGCCAGATGAAGCTGCGCAACATGCCGTTCGATCCGGCAGAAGCCGTTGAAGATGTTGTGTCGCTTCTGTCGTCGGCGGCTTTGGAGAAGGACATCGAGCTGATCGTTCGCATCGATGCCTCGGTTGCCGGCAAGGTTATCGGCGATGCCGGGCGTTTTCGGCAGATCGTTACCAATATCGTCGGAAACGCCGTCAAGTTCACGGAAACGGGTCACGTGCTGGTCGAGCTTTCCGCTCACGCGACGAAAACTTCCGAAACGATTTTTTCCCTGCGGGTCGAAGACAGCGGCATAGGAATTCCCGCCGACAAGATCGAAACCATCTTCGACAAGTTCAGCCAGGTCGATGGTTCCGCAACGCGCCGGCACGAGGGTACGGGGCTCGGGCTGGCGATCACAGTCGGTCTGGTGGGCCTGTTCGATGGGGCAATCAATGTCGCAAGCGATGTCGGCAAGGGCTCTACTTTCGAGGTCAATATTCCGTTTCAGGTCACGGAAAAGCGGACGGAGCTTCCGCTGTTTTCGAAGGCAATCGAGGATATCCGGGTTCTCGTTGTCGATGACAACGACGTCAACCGCCGCATCTTGACCGAGCAGCTGAAAAGCTGGGGGATCGATGGCCACGCGGTGGGTGACGGGCCTACCGGCATCGCGGTGCTGGAAGAAGCGGTGGCGCTTGGATTTGTCATTGATGCCATCATTCTCGATTATCACATGCCGATCATGAACGGGCTGGATGTGGTGGAGCGAATTCGCGCCGATGCCCGATTCGACGAAATCGCCATCGTTTTCCTCACCTCCATGGATGTCGTCGGTGATGAAACGCTGTTTGCCGATCTCAACGTGCAGGCGCATCTGATGAAGCCGGCACGGGCCCGGCTGTTGCGCTCCACCCTGTTCGACGTGGTGCGAGACGTCCGGTTCAAACGCGCCCAGGGACATGCCGCGCATTTGCCGTCAGGCAATTTCCCCGTCCGACCGGAGGGTTCGTCTTGCGACAAAAAGGAGCGCGCCGCCCACCCGGTCATCGCTCCAGATCGGCGCCGTCCGTTCCTTCTCGACGTGCTGGTGGCCGAAGACAATGACGTCAACCAGATCGTCTTTAGCCAGATCCTGCAGCAGGCGGGCCTGCGTTTCCTGATTGTCGGCAACGGCAAGAAGGCGATACAGGCTTGGGAAGAGCATAACCCCGCCGTCATCCTCATGGACGTCTCGATGCCCGTCATGAATGGGCACCAGGCCACCCGCGCCATACGCGCCGCCGAACAGGCGGCTGGCGATGGACGGCATGTGCCTGTTATAGGCGTGACCGCCCATACGCAGGAAGCGGATCGCGAGCTTTGCCTGCAGGCTGGCATGGACGATTACCTGTCGAAGCCGATCAGCCCCGAAATCCTCGAAGACAAGATTGCGCAATGGCTGGGCGAGGAAATGCCACGGCGCGACCTGCCTGTCGTCTGACGGATGCCGCGCCGATTTTGGCGCTCTTCAACGCTAGGTCTTGGTGCCGCAGAGCATCTCTCTCTTGCCGGCAAAGCCCTTGCGACGCTCCAAGTCAAATCCGGCGGCGATAAGGTTGCGCCGCACGAAGCCTGCAGCGGCATAGGTCGCGAATGTGCCTCCGGGTGAGGTCCTCGCAAAAAGCGCCTGCATGATCTCCAGTGACCACATGTTAGGATTACGCGCGGGTGCGAAGCCATCGAGAAACCACGCGTCGAAAATTTCATCAATGCCCGCGATGCCGGCAAGCGCTTCGCCGCAGACGACCGTCAGCTGCGTTTGATCGTCGAGTTCAATATCGACGCGACCCTTCGGCTCGGCAGGCCAGAAAGACGTTAGTGCTTTTCTCTCTGCATCCACTTGCGGCCAGCGGGACAGCGCCCGGCCGATCTCGTCTGCCGTCATCGGGTAAAGTTCGAAGGAGACGAAATGCAGTCTGGAACGACTGTTGCGAACCTCTTTCCACTGCCGCCAGGTCTCGCAGAGATTGAGCCCGGTGCCAAAACCGAGTTCGCCGATGCGGAAGACCCCCTCCCATTCCCGCCAGCGCTCTGGCAAGCCGTTTCCGGACAGGAAGACATGGCCGCATTCCAGCCTGCCATCCGTCTGGCAATAAAAATGGTCGTCAAAGGCCCTCGAATAGGGCATATCCCCGTCACGCCAGTCGAGCGCGCTGGTGGTCTCGGCGGTTTCGCCGTTTGGCGAACCCGTCGTCGTGCCAGTCTCGCTGTCAGCCGAGATGCCTGCCGGGATTGAAGTGTCGTTGGAATGTGTCATGGCTAAAGCCGATAATCCCGCTTTCGAACAGGGTCAATCGCCAAGATTGCCGACGTCCGTGCCGCTTCTCATCGTTGGCGGCGGCGTCATGGGCCTGTGGGCGGCCGTGAAGGCGGAGCGGCTCGGCATCGAGACGCTGCTGGTCGAGGCGGAGCGTGCCGGCAGCGGCGCAAGTGGCGGGCTTCTGGGCGCGCTTATGCCGCATATGCCCGACCGCTGGTCGGACAAGAAGCAGTTTCAGTTTGATGCTCTTGTTGCACTGGAAGAGGAAATTGCCACGCTGGAAGCCGAGACCGGCCTTTCCGCCGGTTATCGTCGCTCCGGCCGCATCATTCCGCTGCCCAAACCGCATCTTCGCGCCATTGCCGAGCGGCATGAGAAGGATGCGCTGGAGAACTGGGTGTCGGGTGATCGTCGGTTCAGCTGGCATGTCGGCGACAGGCCCTCGGTCACGGGCTGGGTGGATGACGCAGCGGGTGAGGCGGGTTTCGTCTTCGATACACTGGCGGCACGCGTTTCGCCACGGGCGATGATCGCCCTTCTGGCGGCTACTCTTGGCAGGGCGCAGCATGTGCGAATGGCTGAGGGCGTCGCGGTTGCGTCGCTCGAGGCTGATGCCGGGCGGGCGGTACTGTCCTCGGGCGATGAGATTTCTTTTGGCCATGTCATTGTCGCCAATGGGCACGGTTCTTTTCCGCTGATCCGCGATGCGCTGGGCCTGCAGGCCGGGGTTTCGCTCGGACAGGCGGTGAAGGGGCAGGCAGCGCTTCTTGACGCTGCAGCCGATCCGGCGATGCCGGTCGTGTTCCTGAACGGTCTCTATATCGTCCCGCATGAAGACGGCACCGTTGCGATCGGCAGTACCAGCGAAGATTGTTTTTTCGATCCTTTCAGCACCGATGACAAACTCGAAAAGCTGCTTGCAGAGGCGTCCGCCATCGTGCCTTCACTTGCCGGCGCACCAGTGCTGGAACGCTGGGCCGGGCTGCGGCCGAAGGCGGTTGGGAGGGACCCGATGGTGGGTTCAATCCCTGGTCGTCCCAGGCTCGTTGCGCTTTCCGGTGGCTTCAAGGTGAGCTTCGGCCTTGCGCATTTTCTGGCCGAGGCCGCGCTGCAGGTCGTCTGTGGCCGCACGCCGGTCCTCCCCGCGGGCTTTGGCCTTCAACACCACGTGAGCATTGCCTCTGCGGACTTCGCAAAGCTCTGATAGGACACCTTACGTCGTTAATCTGTCACGCAAATCACGTATCTGCTGGCCTGCAAAGAGGCCGGTTTGTCCGCATTGGCGGCGAGGTGACAGCGCATGCGATACGCCATTCATTTCACGCCTTCCCCCAATGACCCGCTGACGGCGGCCGCTGCCGCATGGCTAGGGCGCGATGTCTATTCCGGTCAATCGGTGGAGCCGCCTGGCATGATCGACCTCGGCATGCAGGAGATTTCATACCACACGGCGCTTCCACGCCGTTATGGTTTCCACGGCACGATCAAGGCGCCGTTTCGACTTGCGGAAGGCCAGTCCGAGGCGGCGCTGCTGCGCGACCTCATGTATTTTTCCGGCAGGCAGCAGCCCTTCACGCTACCGCAACTGGTGGTAGCTCGCCACGAGAACGTCTTCAGCCTCGTACCGGAGCGTCCCTGTGAGGTGCTGCATTTCTTTGCCGCGCGCGTGGTGCAGGAATTCGACCATTACCGTGCGCCCCTGTCGGATGCGGAAATCGAGCGGGCGGATCCGGACCGGCTGTCGGCCTCACAGCTTACAAACCTGCATCGCTGGGGCAGCCCGCATGTGATGGACGAATTCCGGTTCCAGATGTCGTTGACTGGCGGCGTTGAGCCGGCGAGCTGCCAGCGTATCGAGCGGGCCGTGCGCAAGGTTTTCGAGCCGCTTCTTGCGCGGCCTATCCAGTTCTCCAGCCTCGCGCTCTTCATAGAAGATGAACCGGGCGCACCTTTCCGCGTACATTCGCTGCACCCGATGGGCCGCGTTTCCGCCCGCAAAATCGCCTGAAAAACGTATCAACGCAATCGTATACAAAAAAGCATCGGAATGTCGGCAAAATTGATCTCGACATTCCAGATGCGGATGCTACCGTCCGGATATCGCATATTCGAAGCGTGTGTTTCCGTTCCGGGACGCCACGTTTTGGAGGTCTGTTTTTCGTCTCCCGGCATCGGTTTCCGGTGCGGGATGGATGGTCTAGGTGGCTGAATGATTTCCGAAAATTACTCCCGCAATCTGGTCGGCTACGGTCGCGAGACGCCTGATCCGAAATGGCCGGGCGGGGCGCGTATCGCCGTACAATTCGTCATCAATTACGAGGAAGGCGGAGAAAGCTGCATCCTCGACAATGACAAGGCGTCGGAATCGCTGCTTTCGGAAATCGTCGGTGCCCAGCCTTGGCCCGGTCAGCGCAATCTGAACATGGAATCGATCTACGAATACGGCTCGCGCGCCGGTTTCTGGCGGCTGTGGCGCATGTTCACCGGCCTTGGCGTCACCACCACCGTGTATGGCGTGACCGCCGCCATGGCCCGCAACCCCGAAGCTGTGGCAGCGATGAAGGAGGCGGGCTGGGAAATCGCCAGCCACGGGTATCGCTGGCTGGAATATAAGGACTTTTCCGAGGAGGAAGAGCGCAAGCACATCCTCGAGGCCGTGCGTCTGCATACGCAGGTAACTGGCGAGCGCCCCTATGGCCTGTATCAGGGCAAGCCTTCCGATAACACGCTGCGCCTCGTCATGGAGGAGGGCGGGTTTCTTTATTCATCGGATTCCTACGCGGATGATCTGCCCTATTGGGTGAAGGGGTTGAAGGACGAGCCATTCCTGATCATTCCCTATACCCTTGAAACCAATGACATGCGTTTTGCCACACCGCAGGGCTTCAATTCCGGTGACCAGTTTTACACCTATCTCAAAGATGCTTTCGACGTGCTTTATCAGGAAGGCGTCGAGGGCGCGCCGAAGATGATGAGCGTCGGTCTGCATTGCCGTCTCGTCGGTCGCCCCGGGCGTGCGGCAGCGCTTCGCCGGTTCATTGACTATGTGCTTGACCACGAGAAGGTGTGGATACCGCAACGCATCGAAATTGCCCGGCACTGGCATGAACACCACAAGCCGGAGGCGCTGTGATGGTCACGCGTGAGGAATTTGTCGCCCGCTTCGGCGGTGTGTTCGAGCATTCCCCCTTCATCGCCGAACGGGCTTATGATGCGGGCGGGGCCGGCCTTGAGCTGACGGCAAAGGCGGTCCACGCTGCGCTTCGTGCCCAATTTCGCGCTGCGACGGACGGGGAAAAGCTCGGCGTACTGCGGGCGCATCCCGATCTGGCCGGCAAGCTGGCGATCGCCGGCGAACTGACTGCCGACAGCCGGAACGAACAGGCCGGCGCAGGGCTGGATCGACTGACACCGGAGGAGCATGCCCGCTTCACTGCCTTGAACGGTGCCTATACCGATAAATTCGGTTTTCCCTTCATCATTGCGGTGAAAGGGCTCAACAGGCACGATATTCTTTCCGCGTTCGAAGCCCGCATCGGTAATGATGCGGCTGAAGAGTTTGAAACGGCGACGGTGCAGGTGGAAAAGATTGCCTGGCTGCGTCTTTCCGCCATTCTGCCGGAAGGCTGAATTGGCGAGTTCGAACGGTTCTGGTAGGATCGTGCCGGCTGGAGATTGACATCATGAGGCCTTCCGAGGCGCTGGAAAAGAACAGGCAGGCGATCCGCGAAGCGACGAAGCGCTTCAATGCGGCGAACCCGCGCGTGTTCGGCTCGGTCGCCCGCGGCGAAGACCGCCCGGACAGCGATCTCGATATTCTGGTGGATGCGCTGCCGGGGACCACGCTGTTTGATCTCGGCGGGTTGCTGGAGGAGTTGTCGGCGCTCCTTGGCGTCGAGGTCGATATCGTCACCTCCGGTGGCTTGCGCCCTGACATCCGCGCCCGCGTTCTGCAGGAAGCCAAAGCGGTATGAGCACGGACCGGCTACTGCTCTACCTCAAAGAAATTGACGTTGCTGCCTCGCGTATTGGAGATTTCATCCGGGATATGAATGAGGACGATTTTTCACGCGACACGCGCACACAGATGGCGGTGATGATGGGTCTTGCCCTCATAGGCGAGGCCGTCGCGAAAATCGACAGGCACTATCCAGCGTTTTTGCAGCAGCACCCTGACATCCCTTGGATGAAGATGAAGGGTATGCGCAATCTGATCGTGCATGATTACTTCCGGGCGGAGCTTTCGGTCGTCTGGAAAACGATAAAGCAGAGTATTCCGGACTTGCAGACGCGATTGTCCCTCCTTCGAAACTGGCATGCCCAAGGTGAATGACATTTGACCGATTTTCTTGAGATAAGGCCTCTGACCAAAGAGGCGTTTGCGCCTTTCGGTGATGTCATCGAAACAACCCTTTCCTCCATGCGGTATATCAACGGCGGCCAGACAGAGCGGCATCATGCGCTTGCAGCGCCGGAGGCTGCGGGTGAGGGTGCGCGCATCATTCTCAACATCTTCCGCGGTCAACCCCGCGTTTTTCCGCACATGATCGACATGATGGAGCGGCATCCGCTCGGCAGCCAGAGTTTTTCGCCGCTCTCGGGTAGGCCTTTCCTTGTGGTTGTAGCGGACGATGACGGCGGCAAGCCCGACCGGCCGCAGGTGTTCCTGGCGCGGGGCGATCAGGGCGTGAATTACCATCGTAATGTCTGGCATTATCCGCTGATGCCGTTGTTGGCGGTTTCGGATTTCCTGGTTGCCGATCGCGAGGGGCCGGGTAACAATCTCGAAGAGTATTTTTTTGACGAGCCCTATGTGATCGCGGAGCCCAACCTATGACCGGTTTGACAACCCATGTCCTCGATGCCGCCCACGGAACACCGGCGCAAGGCCTGACGATCGAGCTTTACCGGCTTTCCGGTGATCGCCGCGAGAAGTTGAAGACGGTGACGACCAACAATGACGGCCGTGTCGATGGCGGGCCGCTGCTCGTTGGCGACAGTTTCAAGGCAGGCGAATACGAGTTGGTATTCCATGCTGGCGATTATCTGCGTGGCAAGGGCGTCGCGCTGGCAGAACCGGCCTTTCTCGACATCATCCCCATTCGTTTCGGTATTGCTGATGAAAGTGGCCACTACCACGTGCCGCTGTTGCTTTCGCCCTATAGCTACTCCACCTATCGAGGAAGCTGACGCCGATGATCTTTGCCGCCATTGCCGATGTTCACGGAAACTGCGCAGCACTGGGAGCCGTGCTGGAGGATATTGCGAAACAAGGCATAACAGACATCGTCAATCTCGGCGATTGCTTCAGCGGTCCGCTGGAGGCTGGATTTACCGGTGACGTGCTTGTCGGCAACTGGATACCCAGCATTCGCGGCAATCACGACCGGGAACTGATCGAGCGCGCGCCTGAAGAGATGGGCAGCTGGGAGCGGCCTGCCCATGCGCAGCTCACATCAGCCCATGTGGACTGGCTGCAAACCTTGCCCTTCAGCATGGTGTTCAGGGACGTTGCCTATTGCTGCCATGGTTCGCCGCTCGGCGACCTCGATTACTGGCTCGAAACGCTGTCGCCGGAAGGTGTGCTGAAACTGCGGCCACTTGCCGAGATAGAGGAGAGGGCGGCAGGTATCAGCCAGCCGCTCATGCTGTGCGGCCACACGCATATTCCCCGCGTGGTCCAGCTCTCCGATGGCCGGCTGATCGTCAATCCCGGCAGCGTCGGTTGCCCCGGCTGGAAAGATGACACGCCTTTCGATCACCACGTCGAAGCTGGCCATCCACTCGCCAGCTACGCGGTTCTGGAAGAAACGGGGCGGGGCTGGCAGGTTCATTTCCGCAATATCCGTTACGACAATCTTGCCATGTCGGAAATGGCGCGGGTCAACGGGATTCCCTATCTGGCCGATGCCCTGGCGGGCGGGTGGCTCAAGCGCTGAATCACCCCTCGCTGGTCATCACCACGCAGGCATAGGACTGAGCCTTCAGTTCCTTGCAGGCCGAGACTGCCGAGGACTGGTCTTCGAAGCCGGTGAAGCGGGCACGGTAGAGCGTTGCCGATCCGCTTTGTACGGCTTCGGTGTAGGGTGCGATGCCGGAATAGTTGCCGATATTGGAACGGGCATTGGCGAGCAGCGAGCGCGCGGCGGCTTCGCTATCGGTGGCGGCGATCTGTACTTCCCAGCGGCTGCGCTGACCGGCAGACGCCACAGAGGGAGCCGGCCGCGGAATGGCTGAGACCTGCATCATGTCAGCCACCTGTTCGTTTGCGGTGGCAATCTGCATGGCGACAGGGTCAGCGCG
>NZ_JBQYSN010000116.1:0-12287 GCF_052686535.1 Agrobacterium sp. DKPNP3
CGAAGCGAGACTGGGATATGGCGCCCTGATGGCATCCATGGGCCGGCTGGCGCTCCACACGCCGCTCCTGCGCCGGCGGGCGATCTACCATGCCTTCATGTTTGCAGCCTTCAGCCTGTTCTGGACGACGACGCCCCTTTATCTGAGCGGTCCGCATTTCAATCTGAGCCAGGGTGAGATCGCGCTGTTTGCCTTGGCGGGTGCTGCGGGCACCGTGGCCGCTCCGATCGCCGGGCGGATGGCGGATCGTGGCTGGACGCGGGCAGCCACGCTGTTTGCACTGCTGGCAGTCGCGCTTTCTTTCGCCATCACGCATCTGGCTCCGGAAGGTTCACATCTGGCGCTTGCCATTCTCGTCGTCGCAGCCATCGTGCTGGACTTCGGCGTCACCACCAACCTGGTCCTCGGCCAGCGGGCGATCTTCACGCTCGGAGCGGAATTCCGCAGCCGCCTGAACGGCATCTATATGGCGACGTTCTTCATGGGTGGGGCGATTGGCTCGGCAGTGGGAGGATGGGCCTATGCCGTTGGCGGATGGCAAGCCGCGTCATGGCTGGGGTTTGCGCTCCCGGTTGCAGCGCTGCTCTATTTCCTGACGGAAAAGCACGACTGAGATACCACACATACAAAAAAGCCCGGCGGACCAACCGCCGGGCTTTTTTCGTTTTCGTGTCGTCAATCCTATTCCGCGAATTCAACGACCACGCCAGGGCGGACCATCTTTGCCAATTCGGTCGCATCCCAGTTCGTCAGGCGGATACAGCCGTGGCTGTTGGTCTTGCCGATCTTGGAAGGTTCCGGCGTGCCGTGAATGCCGTATGTGGGTTTCGACAGGGCAATCCACACCGTACCGACCGGGCCGTTTGGACCCGGCGGAATCTGCAGGATCTTGTCGTTCTGACCCTGCTTGAAGTTGATTTTCGGATTGTAGGTATAGCCGGGATTGAGCGCGATGCGCTCCACCGTATGCGTGCCGCTCGGTGAGGGCGTATCCGTCGAACCGATCGTGGCGGGATAGGCGGCGATCAGATTGCCATCCTGGCCATAGGCAAAGACCTGCTTGATACCCTTATGGGCGACGATGCGGGCGACCTGACCCTTCTTCGGCTCGCCGGGATTCACGACCTTGATGATGGTGCCGGGCACTGAGAAATCGATCCCGGGGTTCAATTCCTTCAGGTAGTTCTCATCCATGTGGAACCGTTCCGCCAAAGCCTCCGTCGTTGACGTGAAGGAGAGCGCAGGCAGTTGCGATTTTTCGGCATAGTCGTCCGGAATTGAAGCGACATAAGGACCGGCCGCATCGGCCGCCGTGATCGTGTAGTCCACGATCGGCATGCCGCCGGAAGCACGCAGCCGCTCGAGAATGTCGTCGGAATTGTTCGGGTCCAGCTTTTCGCCGGTCATGTCCTGCCAGGCGGCAATTGCCTTGTTGACGTTGTCGCCCATTTTGCCGTCGATCACACCGGGGGAAATACCCTCGCGGTCGAGGAAGGTTTGGAGTGCAACGATTTCCTGGCGCGACCGGTTGACGGGTGTCGTTACCGGCGTGTGCCGCTCGATCAAATGCTCTGGCTGCGGGACGGCGGCCGTAGTGCTTTCGCCCGGCACAGGCTGACCCAGGGGGCCGCTCTCGACGGCGCCCGGCGCGGGAACGGAGCCGGTGTAGAAATTTTCGTCGGAGCCGTCGCCGCGATATTCGCGGTAGTCGCGTACGCTGCCATTGTCCTGATAGCCGTAGTCACGCTGTGGCTCGCGATACTGGCCGCCTGGGGCAGGGGGGTAATAGGTTGTGTCGCGCTGCTGCCGTGCCTGCTGGCGCTGCTGCGGGTAACCGGATGGCATTTCCGTGGCGAGCAGGTTGCCATACTGGTCGTAAAACACGGTGCGGCCCATCGCATCCCGGCTGATGACGATATCGCTGCGTTCAGGCATGAAATCGAGAACCCGCCCATCCGGCGTCACAAGCATGGATTGCTCGCCATAACGCTGCTGCGCGCCAGCCTGTAGCGGGGCGAAAACTGACGCAAGTGCGAACGTCAGACCCAGAGCGGCGTTAAGAAAATGTTTCACGATTCTGCTATCCCTTGCTTCGTCACCGATAAACACACGCTAATCTTGACCCTATTGTGAAAAAGGTGAATTCGCGGTTAATGCAATCTTAATTTTCCTCACAGTTAGTAGCGTTTCCGTGATTTCTGCGTTTTTACTGCCACAGGGAGGCTGTCTTGCATTCTTTTAAGGCGGGCAAATCGCCGCGCATTTTCCTTGATGAAACCTCCGTCTTCGATATTGGGTCGTGCATCGTCGATGGCATCGACATCGCTCCCGGTCGCGCCATTCCCGATGATGGCGATCCGCGGATCGATCATTCGCTGGAAGGCTTCCTCTTTACCTGCGGTCCTGATCATATCCGCCATCCCGTGGTGATCGATGACGGTGGCGATGGGCGCCGATATCCGCTGCATGGCTCCTTTTCCGCGCATCCGGCAAAGATCATCACCTTCGACACTCACGAAACCAATGCGCTGGCGCGTGTAGAGGTTCCCGTAAAGCTGGCGGATGGTGGGACTGCGCTTCTTCATCGCACCTGGCGCATCGATGGTGAAAGCGGTGAAATCAGCCTCGACGACAGCATCGTCAACACATCGGAGCGGCCGATGCCGGTCTTCCTGATGTATCATATGAATGTCGGTGCGCGGCTGTTTGACGACGCCGTGCGGCTTGAAGGCGCGATGTTCGAGAATGGCGGCCATGGCTGGCGGTTTGGCGAAGAGCCGGGCAGCGTTTTCTGCGTTTCTGCCGGTAATGATGAATGGGCGGAACTGAAGCTCGGGCCGATTGCGGCCATCGGCGGCAAGACGTTGAGCGTCCGGTTCCGGACGGAGACACTGCCCTACCTCCAGATGTGGCGCAATCAGAAAGCACCCGCCAATGTGCTGGGTATAGAGCCCGTATCCCACCGTTGGGTGGAGCGCAGGGAGCTTGAGGCGGCCGGCGAGTTCAACATCCTCCAGCCGGGCGAAAGCCGCTCCTTCGGCCTGCGCTTTTCCATTCTTTGAGCCGTACCGAATGGGATCGCCCGTCATTGACGCCGCGGTTTTGACCGCTTACATCGGATGCGGATTTCAAGGGTGACGGCCAGCGGAGGCAAGAAGATGGATATCAGGCGCATAGACGACGAGTATTCGGTAACCGGACAGATCAGCGTCGCCGATCTCGACCAGATCAAGGCACTTGGCTTCAGGTCGATCGTGTGCCACCGCCCTGACGGCGAGGAAGAGGGGCAGCCGCTTTTCGCTGATATAGCAGAGCGCGCCGAGCAGCTTGGGCTGACGATCATGCATGTCCCGGTCGGTCGCTACGGTGTCGACGCCGATGCCGTTGCCGGCATGGTGGATGCGCTGGATGAATTGCAGCGCCCGATGCTCGGTTATTGCCGGTCTGGCGCGCGCTCCACCGCGATCTATGAAAAGACCCACCACCTGCGCGGCTGATCTTTCGCGCAGCTTCATTTCCAATGCCAATCAACAGGAGTTTTTCATGACCATCAAGCGTATCGAGCCGGGCAAGCGCATGAGCGGCGCCGTCGTTCACGGCAACACCGTTTATCTGGCCGGCCAGGTTGGCGAAGGCACGAGCGTGACGGAACAGAGCAAGTCGGCTCTTGCTGAAGTCGACCGTCTGCTGGCGGCTGCCGGTTCCGACAAGTCGAAGATCCTGCAGACCATCATCTACCTGTCCGACATGTCCACCTTCGGCGAGATGAACGCTGTGTGGGAAGGCTGGATCGACCCGGCAAACCCGCCGGCCCGCGCCACCAGCGAAGCAGCGCTGGCAACGCCAGACTACAAGGTTGAATTCATCGTGACGGCGGCTCTCTGAGCATCCGTCTGAATTTTTAAGAAAAGGCCGGGTCGCGGAATGCGGCCCGGCCTTTTTTGATGGATGGGGTCAAAAAACTCTCCCGTCATGCCGGGCTTGACCCGGCATCCAGCCTCGGCGCGTCTGTGTCGTGAAAAGAGTCTTTTGCGATCAAGGACTTGATCGCGCTGGCCCCCGGATCTAGCCCGAGGTGACGGCGCGGCGTGGCGACATGGCCACAAAATGCCAAGTAGAAGCAATTTTCATGTTTTTTGAATCGCTTACGTCCGTCACCTCACCGGCGAAGCAAGCGCCTTCTCAAACTGTTTCAACGTCTTAACCCGCTCCGCAAACCATAGTCGCGCCAGATCATTTGCCGAAGCGAGATCGATACCATCAGGGTTGATTGAGGTGATCGTCCAGCGCCCGGCCTTGGCGCCTGCGAGAACGGCAAGCCGGCCCGCTTCGCCCTTGATGGCGTTGAGGCGGGCCGCTTCGTTTTCCGCCGTCGCCATCAGTTCTTCTGCGCCTGACAGATCGGTGCGCAGATCGGTCGGGGTGATGTTGCTGGCGTTGCGGGCCGGTCCGCCATTAATCTGCACGCCTTCCGTCCGCAGCCGGTAAAGCCTGGTGTCGCGAAGGGAGAGATAGAGTTTGGCCTTGGGGTATCGGGCAATGTAGCGCGCGATGGCGAGCGGCACGTCATCCGGGCCGATCTGTTCCGCCCTGCCAACAAGTGTCAACCGCGGCAGCGTCAGCGCATCGCCCTTGCCGAAGGGGGCGAGCGTGAGCGAGATGCGCGGATCGCTTTCCATGTTGCGAGCATGCAGCGTCAGCCCGGCCGCAAAGAAGAACGGCGTGCCGTCAGGCTCAATGCCGATATTGGTAGCGGTCGTATAGGGATAGCCGCTGACGGGATCGAGCGTGGCGAGTGCTGCCGTGCGGGATGTGTGCAGTACATTGCGGGCAACGCGCACGGCCTCAAACGGGGCGCCGGCCGAGGGCTCGATCTTTGCGCCGCGTGGGGTGATGACGGGAGGGGCAACATCCGGCATGTTGTTTCCTAAGCTGTAAGTTTTACTCAGGATTTACACCATGCCGGAGCCATGTCCATCATCAATATCAGTGGGCGATATCAGGCCCGGGTTCTGATCTGTGTCAGCGTGCGTGTCGGCGTGATCGCTTCCGCATCCAGCTTCACCTCGATGATGGCAGGTTTTCCGCTGGCTCGCGCGCGCTTGAAGGCGGCGGCGAAGTCTTCGGTCTTTTCCACCGTTTCGCCGTGCCCGCCATAGGCTTTGGCGAAGGCTGCGAAATCGGGATTGACGAGATCGGTGCCGCTGACACGGCCGGGATATTCCCGCTCCTGATGCATGCGGATCGTGCCGTAGGTGCCGTTATTGACCAGCACGGTGATGATCGGCAGGCCGTAACGCACGGCAGTGATGAATTCCTGACCGTGCATCATGAAGCAGCCGTCGCCGGCAAAGCAGATGACCTCGCGCTCCGGGAACAGATGCTTGGCGGCAACCGCCGCCGGCAGGCCGTAACCCATGGAGCCTGATGTCGGGGCCGATTGCGTGTTGAAGCGACGGAAACGATGGAAGCGATGCACCCAGGTGGCGTAGTTTCCAGCGCCATTGGTGAAGATGGCATCTTCAGGCACATTCGTCTCGATCCAGTCCATGATTGGACCCATCTGCACGGCGCCGGGTCCCGTCTGGGGCGGCGTCGACCAGTTGAGATAGGCCTCATGCATCATTGCCGTGCGGGACGCCCACGCGTCGTTATGCGGCAGATCGACGGAGGCCAGCGCGGCAACGAAGTCATCCGGCGAAGCGCAGATGGCGAGATCGGGCCGGTAGACGCGCCCGAGTTCTTCGGCTTCCGGATAGATGTGGACCAGTTTCTGCGACGGGTAAGGGATGTCGAGCAGCGTATATCCTGACGACGGCATCTCGGAGAGGCGGCCGCCGAGGAGGACCACCAGATCGGCGTCCTTGATCTCCTTCGAAAGCGCAGGGTTGATGCCGATGCCGACGTCACCGGCATAGGAGGGGCTAAGATGATCGAACAGCATCTGGCGGCGGAACGAGCAGCCGACGGGCAGCTTGTATTTTTCGGCAAATGCCTTGAAGTCTACGACGCTTTCCTCGGACCAGCGTGTGCCGCCGATGATGAAGACCGGGCGTTTCGCCTCAGCAAGCATTTCAGCAAAGGTTGCGATCTGGGACGGGCCAGGATGGGCCTCGACCGGAGTATAGGGCTTTGCCTCTGGCGCTTCGACCTCTTCAACCAGCATGTCTTCAGGCAGGGTCAGCACAACGGGACCGGGCCGGCCGGAGGTGGCGACGGCAAAGGCCCGGGTGACGAATTCGGGAATGCGGCGGGCGTCATCGATTTCGCCCACCCATTTGGCAAATTCGGTGAAGGCGCGGCGATATTCCACTTCCTGAAAGGCCTCGCGCTCGCGAGCCTCGCGCTGCACCTGGCCGATGAAGAGGATCATCGGAATGGAATCCTGGCGAGCAATGTGCAGACCCGCAGAGGCATTCGTCGCGCCCGGGCCGCGGGTGACCATGCAGATGCCGGGTTCGCCTGTCAGCCGGCCCCAGGTATCGGCCATCATGGCAGCGCCGCCTTCCTGACGGCAGACCAGTGTTTCAATGCCGCTCTCATAGAGGGCGTCGAGGACCGCGAGATAGCTCTCGCCCGGCACGCAGGAGACGCGGCTGACGCCATTGGCCTTCAACGCTTCGACAATCAATTGTCCGCCGGTTCTCTTCATGGCGCGGTGTTCCTTTCAATCGTTTCCAGTTCGGCCAGCACCTGCGCCTGATGTTCCCCGAGCTTCGGGCTCGGGCGTTCGTAACGCAGCGGTGTTTGCGACATTATAATCGGTGTGCGGACGCCGGGGATGACAGTGCCGTCTTCGCCCGCAAGATCGACGCGCAGGGCGCGGGCCTTGATCTGCGGATCGGCGAACATTTCCTCGATCGAGTTGATCGGTCCGGCAGGCACGGCATTCTTTTCGCAGGCGGTGAGAAGATCGCGCTTCTGCCATTTCAGCGTTTCGGTGGAAACGATCCTGCGCATCTCGGTCTTGTGCGCGACGCGGGCCCTGTTGGTCGCATATCGCTCGTCATCGGCAATCGCGTCGATGCCGAGGATCCCGCAGAGACGGCGGAACTGGCCGTCATTGCCGACGGCAAGGATAAGGAAGCCATCTGCCGTCGGCACCACCTCATAGGGCGAAATATTGGGGTGGGCGTTGCCAAGCCGCACCGGCGGCTTGCCGGAAACGAGATAGTTCATGTTCTGGTTGGCAAGAACGGCCGATTGCACATCCAGAAGCGCCATGTCGATATGCTGACCCTCGCCGGATCGCATGGCATGGATCAATGCCGCCTGAATGGCCGTGACGGAATAGATGCCGGTGAAGATATCCGCGACCGCAACGCCCGCTTTCATTGGCTGGCCGTCCGCTTCGCCCGTGATCGACATGAAGCCGGACATGCCCTGCACGATATAATCGTATCCGGCGAGATCGGCGTAGGGCCCTGTCTGGCCAAAGCCGGTGATGGAACAATAAATGAGCTTGGGGTTGAGAACCCTCAGGCTCTCGTAATCGAGGCCATATTTCACAAGGCCGCCGCGCTTGAAATTTTCGATGACCACATCGGCAGTACGTACCAGCCGGCGCACCAGTTCGCAGCCATCGGGGGTCTTCAGGTCGGCGACGACCGAGCGCTTTCCGCGATTGGTGGCGTGGTAGTAGGCGGCGGAAAGGTTCTCGCCATCATCGCTTTCCACGAAGGGCGGCCCCCAGGCGCGAGTGTCATCGCCACCCTCGGGGTTTTCAACCTTGATGACATCGGCACCCATATCGGCCAGCATCTGCCCCGCCCAAGGGCCGGCCAGAACACGCGCCAGTTCTATGACGCGAATGCCTGCTAGCGGCGCTTTCCTGTTCGGCATATCGGTCATCTGTCCCCCGGTATTTGTGTCTGCCGGTTTATAGACCGCTGCTTGCCGCGTCGCATGTGATTTTATCTCATGGACTTATTCCGTTTTGGAACGGCACTAAACTGGGGCTGACACGGCAGCTTCGACATTCGTTGTGTTTTGAGAGTCCCCTAATTCCGTCATTCCGGCTCAAGGCCGGAATGACGGGGAGGGCGTTTTACTGCCACCCACCACCCGGTCGCACCAGGCAGCGAAATCCGCAGCCGGGGCCTGCCAGCCGATTTCGTTCAGTGTCTCGTGCCGCATACCCTTGTAGATGGTGTGCTCGACATGGCTGAAGCCCGCCTGGCGGAAACGCTCGGCCAGCCAGACGATCTCCCTGCCATCATTGGTGGCAGCATCCTGATCACCGCTGACCAGCAAGAGCGGCAGCGTTTTCCGCAGGCGCTCGATGAGTTTTGGCGCTCGATAGGAGAGTTCGAAGACATCCTGCCAAAGGGAAACGCTTGCCTCGAACTGGCAGAGCGGGTCTTCCACGTAAGCGTCCACCGCAGCCCTGTCATGGCTCAGCCAGTCGGCATGGGTGCGCTTTTCTGGCATTTTTGCATTCCAGGCGCGGAAGGTGGCTTTGGGCAGGATCGCGCTCGGCACATCGGAGCCTTTCAGCATTTTCTCAAGCCGCAATACCACCTGTGCTAACCGACCCATAAAGCCGGGATTGAAATTGGAATTCCAGACCGACAGCCCATCGAAGGCATCGGGATGGCTGACAGCGGTGTTCAGCGCCACAAGCCCGCCCATCGACTGGCCGAACAGGATGACGGGCAGGCCGGGATGTCTTTCTGCCGCCATGCGCCGCATCGCCATGACATCGGCCACCACCTTTTCCACGCCATCCTTCCAGGCGAAGCGGCCGAGAGGCGCATCCGCCGCTCTCGTTCGGCCGTGGCCGCGATGGTCATGGGCATAGACCTCGAAACCCTGTTTCGCGAGGGTATCGGCAAACCGGCGATAACGCCCGGCATGTTCTACGAGACCATGGCAGATCATGAGAACGCCACGGGCGGGCGCGAGGGCGGAGGGCTGATGGCGGAAGGCGATGGATGCGCCGGAGGGGGCTTCCAGCCTCTCAATCCGGCTGAAAGCGAAGTTATCCGTCGTCTCATTCATTGTCACACCCATCGCGTGCTCACACAGCTTCTCATAATCATGGGGTCATAATCGTGCCAGAGGTTGCCCCAAGGTCCTATTTACCCTACATAGCGGCAAATTTCCCGATACGTACTCTTAAAAATCCGATGTGGAGCATTCGCTACAATGGCACGTCAATTCATCTATCACATGGCTGGGCTGAACAAGTCCTATGGCGCGAAGAAGGTTCTGGAGAACGTTCATCTCTCCTTCTACCCTGATGCCAAGATCGGTATCCTCGGCCCGAACGGCGCCGGTAAGTCGACCGTTCTCAAGATCATGGCCGGCCTCGACAAGGAATATACCGGTGAAGCCTGGCTCGCCGAAGGTGCGACGCTCGGCTATCTCGAGCAGGAGCCGAAGCTCGACGAAAACAAGACCGTCATGCAGAACGTCATGGAAGGCGTGGCGAGCAAGACGGCGATCGTCGACCGCTATAACGAATTGATGATGAACTATTCCGACGAAACGGCGGAAGAGGGCGCAAAGCTTCAGGACATCATCGACAGCCAGAACCTCTGGGACCTCGAAAATCAGGTCGAAATGGCCATGGACGCCCTGCGTTGCCCGCCCGGCGATTCGCCCGTGACCGGCCTTTCCGGTGGTGAGCGCCGCCGCGTGGCCCTGTGCCGCCTGCTGCTGTCGCAGCCGGACCTGCTGCTGCTCGACGAACCGACCAACCATCTGGATGCTGAAACCATCGCCTGGCTGGAAAAGCACCTGCGCGACTATCCCGGCGCCGTGATGATGATCACCCACGACCGCTACTTCCTCGACAACGTTACGGGCTGGATTCTCGAACTCGACCGCGGCCGCGGCATTCCTTACGAGGGCAATTACTCCGCTTACCTGCAGGCGAAAGCCAAGCGCATGCAGCAGGAAGCCCGTGAAGATGCCTCGCGTCAGAAGGCCATCAGCCGTGAACAGGAATGGATCGCCTCCAGTCCCAAGGCCCGCCAGACGAAATCCAAGGCCCGTATCAAGGCCTATGACGAGCTGGTGGAAGCCGCGGAAAACCGTCGTCCCGGCGATGCGCAGATCGTTATCCCGGTTGCCGAACGTCTCGGGCGTGTGGTCATCGAGGCCGAGAACCTCACCAAATCCTATGGCGACCGCGTGCTGATCGAGAACCTGTCCTTCAAGCTGCCGCCCGGCGGTATTGTCGGCGTCATCGGCCCGAACGGTGCCGGCAAGACGACGCTGTTCAAAATGATCACCGGCCAGGAAAAGCCCGATAGCGGTTCCGTGACTGTCGGTGACACGGTTCAGCTCGGTTACGTCGACCAGAGCCGCGATGCGCTGGCGGGTGACAAGACCGTCTGGGAAGAAATCTCCGGCGGCAACGACATCATCAAGCTCGGCAAGTTCGAAGTGAACTCGCGCGCCTATTGCGGCGCCTTCAACTTCAAGGGCGGCGATCAGCAGCAGAAGGTCGGCAACCTCTCGGGTGGTCAGCGCAACCGCGTTCACCTCGCCAAGATGCTGAAGGCCGGCGGCAACGTTCTGCTCCTCGACGAACCGACCAACGACCTCGATACGGAAACGCTGGCAGCGCTTGAAGAAGCGCTGGAAGCCTTCGCAGGTTGCGCCGTGATCATCAGCCACGACCGCATGTTCCTCGACCGTCTGGCCACGCACATCCTCGCCTTCGAGGGTGACAGCCATGTGGAATGGTTCGAAGGCAACTTCGAAGACTACGAAAAGGACAAGGTCCGCCGCCTCGGCCCGGAGAGCATCAAGCCGGGCCGCGTCAGCTACAAGCGTCTGACGCGCTGATCCTTTACCAAGAGATCCACGAAGGCCCGCCGCAAAGCGGGCCTTTTTCCTTTCATGAACAGACTTGGTGACGAAGACCGCACTTAGTGCTTGCATCAAACGCAACATCGACATAAAGATATCTTTATATCTTGATTAGAGTGTGAGGCATCGCAGAGTGGCGTTCGGTCTGGACAAATTGGTGGATCTGTTGAAGGCGGCGGGCGAAACGACGCGCTTCCGCCTGCTGGCGCTTCTGGCGGCTGGCGACTTGACCGTCACGGACCTGACCGAAATTCTCGGCCAGTCGCAGCCGCGCATTTCCCGTCACCTGAAGCTTCTCACGGAAGAGGGGCTGATCGAGCGGTATCAGGAAGGTGCCTGGGCATATTTCCGTCTGCGGCAGGATGGCGAGCCTGCAAGTGTCGTCCGCCAGCTGCTTGCGGCGGCGTCCCCTTCAGATGCGGTTCTGCAGCGTGACAGCGAGCGGCTTGCCGCCGTCAAACGGGTGCGGGCGGAGCGGGCGCAGGACTATTTCAGCCGCAACGCGTCGGCCTGGGACGAGTTGCGTCGCCTGCATGTCAGCGACGAGGCCGTGGAAGGCGCGCTTCTGAAACTGGTGGGAACGACACCGGTTGATTCCCTCCTTGATCTCGGTACCGGTACGGGCCGTATCCTGCAGCTGCTGAGCGGCATCTATCGCCGTGCGATCGGTGTGGATGCCAGCCGCGACATGCTGTCGGTGGCGCGCGCCAATCTCGACAAGGCGGGCGTTGTGAACGCTTCCGTGCGCCACGGTGATATTCTCAACCTGCCGCTGGAAGGGCAGGATTTCGATTTGATCGTCATCCATCAGGTACTGCATTTCCTCGACCAGCCGGAAATCGCTCTGTCTGAGGCTGCGCGCATGTTGCGCCCCGGCGGGCGACTGATCGTCATCGATCTTGCACCGCATTCCTTCGAATATCTGCGTGATGAGCACGCGCATGTGCGGCTCGGCTTCTCACACCCGCTGATGGAAGAGTGGATGAAGAAGACCGGGCTGTCTCTGGAGCGCGCCGTCGATCTTCATTCTGAAAAGGCGTCGGACGAAGCTCTGGACGTTACGATCTGGGTTGCCCGCGACCAGCGGCTGCTGATGGCAGACGGTGTGGCGCAAGAGGCGGTTTTACTTCGCTCCGGGAGGGCATGACATGTTGAGATCGGAAAACACGCGCCACAATGGCAATATCCGACTGTCTTTCGAGTTTTTCCCGCCGAAGAACGCAGAGATGGAAACCCAGCTTTGGGAGACGGTCGACGAGCTGAAGAAGTGGAACCCGGATTTCGTCTCCGTCACCTATGGGGCTGGCGGTTCCACCAAGGCGCCGACGCTGGACGCAGTGCGCCGCATGATCGGCGACAGCCATCTGCCAACGGCCGCGCATCTGACTTGCGTGGACGCAGGCCGCGACGAAGTGCATCAGGTCGTCGAGGAGTTTCGCAACGCCGGCGTGCGTCATTTCGTGGCG
>NZ_JBQYSN010000117.1:0-12259 GCF_052686535.1 Agrobacterium sp. DKPNP3
AGCCGCTGGTGCTGCCGAAGCGGGTGGCGGGGTAGAAGCCACAGGAGAGTCATTAACCGTTGGCGCTGCCGAAGAGGGTGCCGGGGCGGCAGCCACAGGAGATTCACCAGCCGCTGGCGCTGGCGAAGATGTCGTGGTGGCGGGAGATGTCGAAGCACTGGAGGAGCCCGAGGGCGAGGCAGACGTTGAGGAGGTAGATGACGTAGACGATGAAGAAGACGAAGCAGAACTACCGGAGGATGTCGGAGTAGGAGTTGAAGTGCCTGATCCGCTGGTAAGGTCGATTCCTCGTGGCTGCCTGCCGCCGTTACCCATATCTCCGGATGCCGACGCATCCACGTCGTCCAAAGTGGTGCTTGGGCCGGATGTCCCGGTATCCGCAAGCACGATGCGGGCAATATAGGGCGTGTTGTTTCTCGTCTGGCCGACAATGATATTGCCATCGGCACTGACGCCCGTGGCGCTACTTGTGAAGTCGCCGGTGATAGAGACACCATTGCTGCGCAGCCAGTCCTCGACGGAAACCATGCCCGTCGCCTCCGTCCAGCGGAAGCCGCGCTGACCGCTGGCGGCTTCCCAGTTCCCGACAATGACGGAACCGTCTGCGCTCATGGCATAGGGGAGGGAGCCAGTTCCGCTCGGAGTTTCCTCAAGCGGCTGCAGAGAGCCCGTCGCAGCGTTCCATCTGAAGCCGTGCCATTCTTCAAAGAACATTGTTAAGGGCCTGACGGGATCGCGTTTAGTAATGATTTTGACGTCGCTGTCCTCATCGACGCTGCCCATTCTGTCGTCCAATGCGTCGATGGTAACCTGATTGATAAATCTTGAGGCTCCTGCGACAATCGTTCCGTCCTTATTGGTCGCAAACGCGCGCGCATCGTAGGAACCGGGAAGTGTTCCAATATCGATAGCACCATCCGTCGCGGTCCAACGAAAGGCGTGCATGTTGGTCTCGGTATAGTATTCCCCAACAACAACCTTTCCATCGAGGCTGACGTCATTGGCAACGGAAGAGGTTACATTGGCGGGCATGTCAATTGCCGTCATGACGCCAGTCGCCGCTGACCAGCGAAAGGCTCGCTGCACTTCGGCATTTGTGGATACACCAACGATGATCGACCCATCGGCACTTACGGCCATGGCGGAGGATTTGCCGGTCCCCGTTAGCGTGCCAAGTGTCCGCATTCCGGTCTTCGTGGTCCAGCGGAAGGCTTGGTCGCTGTTGGAGGTGCCCACGATCACGGAGCCGTCCACATTTGCCTTCTCCGCGCGCCCACCATTTTTTTCAATCCCACCATCAATATAGCGCAGCTTTCCTGTCGCTGCTTCCCAGCGAAAAGGTCGCGGGCCACTGCTGAAACTCGAGTATCCGACCGCGACAGACCCGTCTCCGCTGATGCCTTTGACGAAATTACTGTCTGCTCCTTCTAGCCAGCGAACGTAAGGCGAGCCTGGAATGTCACCTGCCGTGGCGGCACAGTTCAGTCCGAGCAACATTGGAACGGTGAAAAAAAATGTCAGAGGTTTCGGTGACAGCCAGCCCGTCATCAGGCGCGACGACGGAAACGCAGGGCGGCGCGGCACTGGGGCGTTCAGTGCAAAAGGTCCAACCAAGTTTTTGTGTGAAACGGAAATCGAGTGAGGCTGAAAGATTGCTGATGTGTTGCCGCGCATACCCACCTATTCTCCGGTGTCGTACCCTGTGACGAACCTAGACAGGGTTCAACGGACTAAGGGTAGAAATATCTGTGGATGGCGCATCATGCCCATTTGCGAATAAATGAATGAATTTAAGAATTAACTGTCGAATATCTGTTTTAATATTTTCTAAGTAAGATAAATGTTATTATTTCTTATGTGGTATATTTAGTATATATGTTATTAAATAACGACTTAGCTCTCAAGTAATTTGTTTGAATTGATGGTGATTCGTCAAGACCCGTGAAGAGTAAGTTCGCGGGCCTACTTAATATTTGGTGTATGAAGTTGTGTACTTAAGAATAAGCTTCTTAAAGCTGCTCGATCATCGCCGCGGCGGCCGAGACGGTCGCCTGGCCGGGGTTTTCTTCGACGTTCAGCGACTTTACCACGCCGTCTTCCACCAGCATCGAATAACGCTTGGAGCGAACGCCGAGACCGCCGCCGGAAAGATCGGCATCGAGGCCGAGCGCCTTGGTGAAGGAAGCGTCCCAGTCGGCAAGGAAGTGGATTTTGCCCTGGCCGCCCGACGATTGCGCCCAGGCGCCCATCACATGCCAGTCATTGACCGAGACGACGGCGATATCGTCCACGCCCTTGGAAAGAATGGCGTCGCGGTTTTCGAGGTAACCCGGCAGGTGGTTCAGCGAGCAGGTAGGCGTGAAAGCGCCGGGCACGGCGAACAGGACCACTCTCTTGCCGCCGAAAAGTTCGTCCGTCGTGGTGTCAACCGGGCCGTCGGCCGTCTTTTCCTTGAAGGTGGCGGAAGGCAGTTTGTCGCCGATCTTGATGGTCATGTCCGTGCTCCTGTGGCGGTTCGGTTCGCGCGACTATAAAGCAAGGAAATGAAGCCTGTCATGCGGTTTTCAAGGTAAATTCCACCGCTTGAACGCCCCTTAAGGTTTTGGAAAATTCAGCACGGTTTCCATTGCCCGATCGCCGGATTTCACGAGGATGGGCCAGCTGTTGCCCTGCACCTGATACGTCTTCGGAAGCCCCTTTATGTTCATGTAAAAGGAGAGCTTGCGCTTGTCGCGAACAAGGTTTTGCGGCTCGTAATAGGCAAAGCCGGAGGGGCCGGCGATGAAGATTTCAGTGCCCTTCGGCGCATTTTCCGGAAGCTGCAACTGCACGCCGAGCATGGTCTTATCAGGCGTAATGTGGAAATCAACGACCTTGAAATCATCGGATGCCGCTTCGGGCAGAGTTTCACGCGCCTCCTCCAGAAGCCGGCGTTCCTCACTGTCATCGTCGCCAACCTTGCCGCGATCGATCGAAAACTTCGCCTCGAAAGGGATGCAGATATTCTGGCAGACGCCGATGAAGGCGGTGAGATCTATTTTTGCGCCAGCGGCCGGATCGACGACTTTCAACTGAAAAGGCAGGCTGACGGCGTGGTCGTAACCAATATCGGTGAGTTCACCATTTTCAATCAGCTTGGGAACAGGGTAGGCCATGCTGGTCAGCGTTGCGCCGCTTGCCGGATCAAGCGTGATCTTCGGGGGAATGCCGGCTTCACCCGGTTCGCGCCAATAGGTGATCCAGCCATCTTTCGGTTCGATTTGCAGCACGCCGCGTATGACGCCGTTGGCGTCCGCGGCAAGGCTTGCCACGCGCATCTGGCCACCTTCGCTTCTGGCCCAGTCGGTTATTTCGGCCCTGGCGACTTGGGTGCCGCCGAGGGAGGCGACCAGCGCGGCCGCGAGGCGAAGATGCGAAAATCGGGAAAATAATGTGACGTTCATGTTCTCCCGTCTAACCCAACACGGCCCTGCGGGCCAGTTACGAATTCGTGGGATTCATCATTTTCGGTTGATTGATCGGGCGGGATGCCGCATCCTGTCCTTTGTCGAAGTGCGAACGCCGTTTCCGCCATGCAGCGGAATTCGGCCTGCTGGAGGCGCCGGTGAGCTTTTCAACCCTGATGGACAAACGCGAACGTGGCTTTCTCGATGGTCAGTTCCTCATCGCGATGCCCGGACTGGATGACGGCAATTTTGCCCGCTCGGTGATCTACATCTGCGCTCATTCGGATGCGGGCGCCATGGGCTTCATCATCAACCGGCCGCAGCAGATCACCTTTACCGATATCCTTCTGCATCTGAAACTTGTGGACAGCAACGATGCCATCATGCTGCCGAACCGCACGCGCGAATTTCCGATCCAGTGTGGCGGGCCGGTCGAGTCCGGGCGCGGCTTCGTGCTGCATTCCGATGACTACTTGAGCGAATCCAGTATTCCCGTCAGCGATGATATTTCATTGACGGCAACGCTCGATATTGTCCGCGCCATTTCCAACGGCCGCGGCCCGCAAAGGGCAACCATGATGCTGGGCTATGCCGGCTGGGGGCCGGGCCAGCTGGAAAACGAGATCGCCAACAATGGCTGGCTGAACTGCCCCGCTTCGGAAGAGCTGATTTTCGACCGTGGGCTCGATAATAAATACGAGCGCGCTCTGGCGCTCATGGGTGTCGACGCCCGCATGCTGTCGGCGGATGCGGGCCACGCCTGAAGCTTTATATTCGGCCTTTCCAGTTGGAACCAAAATTGCAGCCCTGACGTTACTATGCCGAAAGCCGGACAGAGAGTACGGCTAAACTAGGGAGTAGTAACATGGGTAGCACATCTGACAAGATCGCCGGTAAAGCCAACGAAGTTGCTGGCAAGGTGAAGAAAAACGTCGGCGAAGCGACAGGCAATAACGAGCTTCGCGCCAAGGGTGCCGCCCAGGAAACCAAGGGCAAGGTTCAGTCGTCGGTCGGCAAGGCCAAGGATTCCGTCAAGGGCGCCGTCGACCGCATGTAAACGTTTCGACGCATAGCGCCCCTCCCAAAACGTGGCGCTCGGAGCGCATGTGTTACCGCACATGCGCTCTTGTCGTATGCGGGGAGCGGTGGTCCGTCACCAGATCGGCACGTTCATCCCCTACGTCTGCCTTATCCGTCCATTCCGGGATTTCACCGATGAAGCTTTTTTCCTGCGCGTCCTGCGGCCAGCCCGTTCATTTCGACAATCGATTCTGCGTCGCCTGCGGCCACCGTCTGGCCTTCGTGCCGGAGCGCCTTTCCATGGAAGCGCTGACACCGGCGGGGGAACCAAACTGGCAGTTGGTGGCAGCGCCGGAAAAACAGATCCGGTTTTGCGCCAATGAGGTGAACGACATCTGCAACTGGTCGGTGCCGGCTGAGAGTGAGAGCGCTTTCTGCCCCGCCTGCAGCCACAATCGGCTCGTCCCGGATATCGCGACCGAGCAGGGGATCGAGCAATGGCGGCGCATCAGCCAGGCGCAGAGACACCTGTTCTATTCGATTTTGCGTCTTGGCCTGCCGCACCCCAACCGTGATGCGGACCCGGCAGGCGGACTGGTGTTTGACTTTCTGGTGGATGAGGTTGCCCCCGATGGCTCCGTTATTCCGGCCATGACCGGTCACGACGAGGGCCTGATCGCCATTCGCGCCGCCGAGGCGGACGACGTGACGCGCGAGCAGGTCCGCGCCAACATGAACGAGCCATACCGCACCATGCTCGGCCATTTTCGTCACGAGGTCGGCCACTTCATCTGGAACAAGCTCGTGCGCGACGCCAATCGGCTTGAGGCTTGCCGTGCCGTGTTTGGGGACGAGCGCGCCGATTACGGTGAGGCCTTGCAACGCAATTACGATTCCGGCCCGAACCCGGACTGGCAGCAGAATTTCATCAGCTCCTATGCCTCGGTCCACCCGTGGGAAGATTTCGCCGAATGTTTCGCTCACTACCTGCATATCGTCGATACGCTGGAGACGGCGCGCGCCTTTGGGGTGGCGATTGACCCTGATGGGCATGAAGAAATGGCCGCTGAGGTGACGTTCGATCCCTATAAGGCGCGTAGTGCCGCGCAGCTGGTAAAAGCATGGATACCGCTCAGCGTCGCCATCAATTCCATCCAGCGCAGCATGGGGGAGGCGGACCTCTATCCCTTCGTGCTGACGCCGCCGGTGGTGGCGAAGATGGAGTTCATTCACGATCTCCTGCATGGCAAGGTGGCCGCGGATGAGTCAACACAGGTGCAGGCTGCGCTGGTTCAGTGAACAGTCGACAAGCTACGAGTAACAGTCGGCAAACGCGCCGTTTCCTCCTCCCGCCATGCCGGACTTGATCCGGCATCCAGCCAGCCCAAATCCTTGGGCTGAAATGACTTTCTCGCCGCGCCGACGCGCGGCGGCTGGATTCCGGCTCAAGGCCGGCATGACGGAGTTAGCCTACCTCGCGTCCAATACTCCGCTTACGAAGCCCGCTTCGTCGGCTGGAACCGCTCTCTCAGCAACTTCAGCGCCGCATCGCCCGAAACCGGCGTGCCGAACAGGAAGCTCTGGCCGAAATGGCAGTTCATGCGCGCCAGTTCGGCCGCATCCTCAGGCGTTTCGATGCCTTCCGCCACCACCTGCATGTCAAGCGCCCGCGCCATGGCGATGACGGAGCGCAGCAGCACGTTCCGCTTGTCGCTGGTATTGGCCACCAGCGCCTTATCGAGCTTGATCGTGTCGAAGGGGAAGCGGGTAAGATAGGCGAGCGACGAATAGCCGGTGCCGAAATCGTCCATGGCGAGGCTCAAGCCCGTTTCCTTCAGCTTGGAAAGCACAAGCCGCGCCTGTTCCGGGTTTTCCATGACAACGGATTCCGTCAGTTCCAGCTTCAGCTGCTGCGGGTTGCAGCGCGTGCGGGTCAGCATGCCACGAACGTCGTTATAGAGTTCGTTGTTCAGCAGCTGCGCACTGGAAATATTGACGGAAATGAAGATCGGCATCTTGTCGATGGCATGTTGCCAGTCCATCAGGTCTGTCGCTGCGCGTTCAAGCGCGAACATGCCGAGCGGCTCGATCAGGCCAGAGGCTTCGGCAATCGGAATGAACTCACTTGGCGGAATATTGCCACGCTTGGGGTGCTCCCAACGCATCAGCGCCTCGAAACCGGCGAGCTCGCCATCGTCGAGTTTGACGATCGGCTGATAGGCAAGCGACAGCTCCTTGCGCTCGATGGCGCGGCGAAGGTCGCTTTCCATCTGCAGCCGGTCGGTGCCCGAGGTGCGGAAGGCGGGGCGGAACGGCTCGACGCGGTTGCCGCCGGCGCGCTTGGCGCGATACATGGCCAATTCCGCATCGCTGAGCAATCCGGCCGCACTTTCCTGCTGGTCGATCCACGACACGAGCCCGATGGAGGCAGTCAGGATGATTTCGCGATTGGCGAAATTGATCGGCACCATGATCGCCTTGTTCACCGCATCGGCGAAATCGGCAACCCGCTGCGGATCGCGCTCCGAGGTCAGGATCAGGCCGAATTCATCGCCGCCAAGACGCGCGAGCGTATCCTGCGGTTTCAGCAGCCGGCGCAGACGCCGCGTCAGCGCAATCAGGATATTGTCACCGGCGGCGATGCCAAGCGTATCGTTGACCAGCTTGTAACGGTCGATATCGATCGCCATCACGGTCGGGCGAACGCCCTCGCTGTCCGGCGAGAGATTGAGGATCGATTGCAGCCGGTCGAGGAAAACCTGCCGGTTCGGAAGCCCGGTCAGATTGTCGTTCATCGCATCCTGCAACAGTCGCTCGACCGAGTTTCTCTGCTCGGTAATGTCGGTGATGGTGCCGACGCAGCGGATGATTTCGCCGTTGGAGCCGAGAACCGGACGCGCGCGGATTTGCAGCCAGTGGAAATGACCATCCTCGGCGCGAATGCGGAATTCGTGGTTGAGGCGGCCCTTGCGATGGTCGAGCAACACATCGAGCGTCGCCTTGAAGCGGTCGCGGTCATCAGGATGCAGACGCGGCAGCCAGTTGCGCGCAGCACCATGCATGGTGCCGGGCTCCAGCCCGAGCCGGTTGGAAATGTCAGGCGTGGTAACGATGCGGTCACGCGTCAAATCCCAGTCCCAGACCGTATCGCCGCTGCCGGTCAGCGCCAGCGACTGGCGTTCGAGATCGGAGAACAGTCCCTGCTGATAGGCGCTACCCGCAAAGGCGTGCTGGATGACGGTAAAGCCGATCAGAAGCACGATCAGAACCAGCCCGCCGCCAAGGGCAGGCTGCACGATGTCATTGTCGAGCTGACCCGTCACCGTCAGCCAGCTGCCGAACAGCCAGACGAGGATCAGCGCCCAGGATGGAACGAGCAGGATCGCCCGGTCGTATTTGTTGAAACCGAGATAGATGATGAGCGCGATACCCGCCGTTGCCGTCAGGGCGAAGGAAACACGCGCAATACCCGATGCCACCGAGGGGTCGTAGATCGCCACGCCGAACAGCAGCGCCAGTCCCACCACCCAGGCAAAGGTCGCGTAACCCAGATGCGCGTGCCAGCGGTTGAGATTGAGATAGGTAAAGAGGAAGACCACGAAGCTGGAGGCGAGCGCGACTTCGGCGCCCGCCCTCCATATTCGTTGATCGCTTGAGGTGACGGTGATGAGCTTTTCGAGAAAACCGAAATCGACGCAGATATAGGCAAGCACGGCCCAGGCGAGGGCGGCTGACGCGGGAAGCACGGACGTTCCCTTGACCACGAAAAGAATGGTCAGCAGCACCGCCAGCAGGCCGGCAATGCCGAGCACGATGCCGCGGTACAGCGTGAACGCGTTGATCGTGTCCTTGTAGGCTTCCGGTTCCCAAAGATAAATCTGCGGCAGCTGCGGTGTGGAAAGTTCGGCGACGAAGGTGATGACCGAGCCGGGATTGAGCGTAATGCGGAACACGTCCGCATCCGGGCTTGGCTGGCGATCCAGCGCAAAACCTTCACTCGGCGTGATGGCGATGATGCGCTGCGAGCCGAGATCGGGCCAGAACAGCTTGGAATTGACGAGACGGAAATGCGGCGCGACGATCACGCGCTCCAGCTGCTCTTCGGAGACGTTGGCGAGTGCAAAGACCGCCCAGTCGCCCTGGTGATCGTCGGAACTGGCGCGAACTTCAATACGGCGGCGGATGCCGTCAGGGCCGGGCGCAGTAGACACCTGAAAGGCTTCGCCCTGATTGGCATAGATGTCGGTGGTCGCGGTAAGATCGAGCGCCGTGTCGTCACGGGAAATCTTCACCGGTTCGAAAGCGTAGGAATGAGAGGCGAAAAGCACGAAAAGCAGGAAAAACGGCACAGCCAGTGCGAATGCCGCCAGACGTTTCGACAGGCACGGCGCAGAGTGATTGTAGGTCATGTATCGTACTTCGTTCCGCCGGAGCTTTGCTTGTCGGCAAGAAGGGAAAACATCATATGATCCCGCCATTGGCCATTGATTTTCAGATATTCCCGCAAGAGACCTTCCCGCTGGAACCCGGCATTTTCGAGAAGCCGGATGCTTTTGAAGTTTTCCGGAATACAGGCTGCCTCGATACGGTGCAACTGAAGTCCGTTGAAGATGTAGGGTATTACCAATTTTAATGCGGCAGACATATGGCCTTGTGCCGCGTAGCGTTCGCCCACCCAATATCCGACCATGCAGCTCTGCGCCGCACCGCGTCTGATATAACCGATGGTGATGCCGCCGACGAGCAGCGCTTCCTTCTGAAAGAGCAGGAAGGAAACGGCCGTGCCGGAGGAAAATTCCTGGCCGTTGCGTACCACACGCATGCGGAAGGCGCCTTCGGTCAATTCGTCGGAGCGCCAGGTCGGCTCCCATGGCTGCAGAAACTGGCGACTTTCAGAGCGCAGGACATGCCATTGCTTGAAATCGCTGTAGCGGGGCAATCTGAGGAGATGATCGGCACTGCGCAATTCGGGCGTGTCGCTATGTCGGGAAAGAAAACGCAGCATTCACGATCCCTGTGCGGCAAACATCGCCATCCGCAAGCGGGATGGCGAAAGAGATGAGCGGTCTCCGCCTTTAAATCCCGCCCTCATGTCGGTTTATCCGTTCGCCTTTATCCTTGCGGGCTGCTGCGCGGAAAGCGCGGCGGTCATGTCTGAGAGCGGCGGCAGATGTTCGAGCGGGCCAATGGCGGACAGTGTCGGAACTGTATCGAAAAACAGGCGTCCTGCAAGATCGGTGAGACGCTCCCGGGTGATGTCCTCCAGACGCGTCATCATCTCCTCATTGGGAATGGGGCGACCATACAGCATCATCTGCCGGGCGATCTGGCCGGCGCGGGCGGCGGGGCTTTCCTGTCCCATCAGCAACTGTGCCCGGATCTGTGCGCGGGCACGGTTGATTTCTTCCTGATGGATAATCTGGGACGACTTGCGCAATTCATCGACGATGACAGGCATCAGCTCGGGCAGATCGTTGCCGCCGGTCGCGGCATGCACGCCGAAGATGCCGGTATCGGAAAAGCCCCAATGGAAGGCATAGACCGAGTAGCACAGGCCCCGGGACTCGCGCACTTCCTGAAACAGGCGCGAAGACATGCCGCCACCGAGAATATTGGCGAGAATCTGCGAACAGTAGAAATCGCGGGCGTGGTAGGCCTTGCCCTCGAAACCGAGCAGGACCTGCGCATCCATGAGGTCGCGGGTCTCGCGGATTTCCCCGCCGGTATAGATCGCCTTTTCCATCACGGGCGGTGCCGCAGGCACCAGCGGCAGCGACGCAAAGCGCTCCTCGACCTGCTTCACGAAGCTTTCATGATCGACAGCGCCTGCCGCGACGACGAAGATGCGGTCCGTCGTATAGTTGCGCGCGAGATAGTGCCTGATCTGGCCGCTCGTGAAAGATTGCACGGTATCGGGCGTGCCGAGGATCGGGCGGCCGATCGTCTGGTCGCGATAGGCGACGCCGGAGAAATTGTCGAAGATCACGTCGTCAGGCGTATCGGTCGCAGCGCCGATTTCCTGGAGGATGACGTTTTTCTCGCGCTCCAGTTCGTCTTCGTCGAACAGCGATTCCGTCAGGATATCGGCAAGGATATCGACGGCGAGCGGCACATGGTCCTTGAGGACGCGGGCATAATAAGATGTGGTTTCCGTCGATGTCGCGGCGTTGACTTCACCACCGACATTTTCGATCTCTTCAGCGATCTGCCGGGCCGTGCGGCGCGCGGTGCCCTTGAAGGCCATATGTTCGAGAAGATGGGCGATGCCGTGCTCGGCATTCGTCTCGTTGCGGGAGCCGGACTTGATCCACACCCCAAGAGCGACGCTTTCGAGATGTGGCATTCTTTCCGTGACAACGGTCAACCCGGACGACAGCCGGGTCAAATTTACTCTCATACTCAACGTCTTTCCGCGTTTCTATTTGCCGGCGCGTGCATGTTGGCCGATGAAGGTTTCCACGGCTTTCAGCTCTGCGTCCAGAATGTCGAAACGCTCCTCCCGGTTCATAATGTCAGCTAGCCATACTGGAAGCGCAGGCTCGATTGCGCAAGCGGATTTTACAGCGGCCGGAAATTTTGCGGGGTGCGCGGTCGACAGGATAACCATCGGGGAGGATGCTTTTTCGTGTTTCTCAGCCACGAAAACGCCTGTCGCCGTATGCGGGTCGATGAGGTAGCCGGTCTTATCAAGCGTATTTCTGATGGTCGCCGCCACCTGTTTTTCGGTGGCGCGTCCAGCACGAAAGTCCTTTTTGATGAACTTCAGCGCCTTGGCCGGGATTTCAAACGCGCCCGACTGCTTGAGGCCGTCCATCGATGACTTTACGGCGGCGGAATCGCGGTCATAGGCTTCAAACAGCAGGCGCTCGAAGTTGGACGAAATCTGAATGTCCATCGAAGGCGAGGTGGTGGGCCTGACGCCGCGCATCTCGTAACGACCGGTCTTCAGCGTGCGCGCCAGAATGTCGTTGTCATTGGTGGCAATGACGAGCTTGTCTATTGGCAGGCCCATTTTCTTGGCGACGTAACCGGCGAAGATATCGCCGAAATTGCCTGTTGGAACCGTGAAGGACACCTTGCGGTCCGGGCCGCCGAGCGAGAGCGACGCGGTGAAATAATAAACCACCTGCGCCATGATGCGCGCCCAGTTGATGGAGTTGACGCCGGAAAGCTTCACGCTGTCGCGGAACTTCACGTCGTTGAACATTTCTTTCACCAGCGTCTGGCAATCGTCGAAATTGCCGTTGATCGCCAGCGCATGCACGTTGGACGCGGTGGAGGTCGTCATCTGGCGCTGTTGCACCGGAGAGACCTTCCCGTTCGGGAAAAGGATGAAAATGTCGGTGCGCTCCCGCCCGGCAAAGGCGTCGATCGCCGCACCGCCGGTGTCGCCCGAGGTCGCGCCGACGATCGTTGCGCGTTCGCCTCGCTCCGTCAGCGTGTAATCCATCAGGCGGGCAAGGAGCTGCATCGCCACATCCTTGAAGGCGAGCGTGGTGCCGTGGAAAAGCTCCAGCACGAAGGTGTTCGGGCCGGTCTGGGTTAGCGGTACGACGGCCGGATGGCGGAAGGTCGCATAGGCGTCATCGATCATGGCCTTGAACTTGTCGGCCGGAATTTCGCCGCCGGTGAAACGGTAGAGAACCTCGAAGGCGACATCCTGATAGGATTTGCCGCGCAGATTGCGGATTTCCTTCTTCGACATGGACGGCCACTCGCTGGGAACATAAAGCCCGCCGTCGCGGCCAAGGCCCGCCAGCAGCGCGTCGCAGAAACCAAGCGAAGGGGCGGCA
>NZ_JBQYSN010000118.1:0-11639 GCF_052686535.1 Agrobacterium sp. DKPNP3
TGCACCCCAGCGTCCGACGGATGTCCGGCCGCTGATGGCGGCTGTTGCAGCCGCAGGTATGGCTGAACAGCCTGCCCCCTTCGTCTCGGAAGATCGCGCCGCCGCTGCGGCCATCGAAAGCGCGCCATCGCCGGAAAGTCGTTTTGACCAACTCTCGTTGCGCGGCTCCATCGATGCGGCCCCGGCCGTGACGCAGACAGACGCGTCAGCTCAGGACCCTGTCGTCGAGACGGCGACTTTCGAACCCGTTGAGGAGCTTGCGCCGGAAGAGACACATGGCGATAGCGGCCTCTCGCTCAACCTGATTTCCGCCGCTGCCGGTGCGCAGATTGCCCGGTCGTTCAGCGAACTGGCGGAGGTTTTCGATGGCGTCGAGCGGCGCTCGATCGAAGATATGGCTGCGGAGATGCTGCGCCCGATGTTGCAGGACTGGCTGGAAGACAATCTGCCGACGCTTGTTGAACGTCTGGTGCGTGAGGAAATCGAGCGGGTGGCGCGCGGTTCGCGCCGCTGAGTCCCGGTCTGCGCATCTGCAATTGCTGCTGATGCGATGAAACAGCGGCCGCTCCGGCAACGGGGCGGCTTTTTTGTTGAAGATGAAGGTGTTATGGGGTCATAGTCATCAGTGGGTCCGCTCAATGGTCGGCCAGCGGGTGGGTTTCTGTTGACTCTCTCCCGTCCATCCTTATTTAAAAAATCCACACAAGAACTCTAAAATTCAGGTCAGGAAATGCTCGAAAAGACCTACGATTCCGCCTCCGTCGAACCGAAAATTGCCAAAGCCTGGGACGAGGCTAACGCTTTTCGTGCCGGCGCCAACGCAAAACCGGGTGCGGAAACCTTCACCATCGTTATTCCGCCGCCGAATGTGACCGGCTCCCTGCATATGGGCCACGCGCTCAACAACACGCTGCAGGATATTCTGGTCCGCTTCGAGCGCATGCGCGGCAAGGACGTGCTGTGGCAGCCGGGCATGGACCATGCCGGCATCGCCACGCAGATGGTCGTCGAGCGCAAGCTGATGGAACAGCAGCTTCCCGGCCGCCGCGATATGGGCCGTGAGGCTTTCGTGGAAAAGGTCTGGGAGTGGAAGGCTGAGTCCGGCGGCCTGATCTTCAACCAGTTGAAACGTCTCGGCGCGTCCTGTGACTGGTCGCGCGAACGCTTCACCATGGATGAAGGTCTCTCCGAAGCCGTTCTCGAAGTTTTCGTCACGCTCTACAAGCAGGGCCTGATCTACAAGGACAAGCGCCTCGTCAACTGGGATCCGAAGCTGCTGACGGCGATTTCCGACATGGAAGTCGAGCAGATAGAGATGAAGGGCAATCTCTGGCACCTGCGTTACCCGCTGGAAAAGGGCGTCACGTATCAATATCCCGTCGCTTTCGATGAAGAGGGCAAGCCCACCGAGTTCGAGACCCGCGATTACATCGTCGTGGCGACGACCCGTCCTGAAACCATGCTTGGCGATACCGGCATTGCCGTGAACCCGGAAGACGAGCGTTACAAGGGTATCGTCGGTAAGCATGTCATCCTGCCGATCGTCGGACGTAGGATCCCGATCGTTGCCGACGATTATGCCGATCCGACCGCCGGTACGGGTGCGGTCAAGATCACGCCCGCGCATGATTTCAACGATTTCGAAGTCGGTAAGCGTTGTGGCCTGCGTGCCATCAACGTCATGAATATCGACGGCACGATCACCATCAAGGAGAACGAGGATTTTCTCGAAGGTCTCAGCCATCCCGCAGCGTTGCATGGCGCGTGGGACCGTCTGGAAGGGCAGGATCGCTTTGCCGCGCGCAAGATCATCGTCGAAATCTTCGAGGAAGCCGGTCTTCTCGACAAGATCGAGCCGCACAAGCACGTGGTGCCGCATGGCGACCGTGGCGGCGTGCCGATCGAGCCGCGCCTGACCGACCAATGGTGGGTGGACAACAAGACGCTGGCCCAGCCGGCGATCGCCTCGGTTCGTGAAGGCCGCACCAATTTTGTGCCGAAGAACTGGGAAAACACCTATTTCCAGTGGATGGAGAACATCCAGCCCTGGTGCATCTCGCGGCAATTGTGGTGGGGACACCAGATTCCGGCATGGTATGGCCCCGACGGGCAGGTCTTCGTTGAGAAGACCGAAGAAGAGGCGCTTCAGGCGGCCATCCAGCACTACATTGCGCATGAAGGCCCGTGGAAGGCCTGGGTTGAGGAGAAGCTTGAGAACTTCGCTCCCGGCGAAATCCTGACGCGCGACGAAGACGTGCTCGACACGTGGTTCTCGTCGGCGCTCTGGCCGTTCTCGACGCTCGGCTGGCCCGAGCAGACGCCGGAACTGGCGCGTTATTACCCGACCAACGTGCTGGTCACCGGTTTCGATATTATCCCGTTCTGGGTGGTGCGGATGATGCAGATGGGCCTGCATTTCATGAAGGACGATGCCGGCAATCCGGTCGAGCCCTTCAGCACGGTCTACATCCACGCGCTGGTTCGTGACAAGAACGGCCAGAAGATGTCGAAGTCCAAGGGCAACGTCATCGACCCGCTGGAGCTGATCGACGAATATGGCGCGGATGCGCTGCGGTTCACGCTGGCCATCATGGCGGCGCAGGGTCGCGACGTGAAGCTCGATCCGGCGCGTATTGCAGGGTATCGTAACTTCGGCACCAAGCTGTGGAATGCCACGCGCTTTGCCGAAATGAACGGCGTCAAGCGCGATCCGCATTTCATTGCCGAGACGGCGTCGCTGACCATCAACCGCTGGATCCTGACCGAGCTGGCCAATACGGCGCGCGACGTGACGGCGGCGCTCGAAGCCTTCCGCTTCAACGACGCGTCAGGCATTCTCTATCGCTTTGTCTGGAACCAGTTCTGCGATTGGTATCTGGAGTTGCTGAAGCCGGTCTTCGGCGGTGAAGACGAGCAGGCGAAGGCAGAATCGCAGGCCTGCGCGGCCTACGTGCTTGATGAAATCTACAAGCTGCTGCATCCGTTCATGCCCTTCATGACGGAAGAGCTGTGGGCCCATACCGCGGGCGAGGGCGTGGAGCGCGACAACCTGTTGTGCCTCACCGATTGGCCGGAGCCGGAATTCCGCGACGATGCTGCAGCCGCCGAAATCAACTGGCTGATCGACCTCGTGTCCGGCATCCGTTCGGCTCGCGCCGAGATGAATGTGCCGCCCGGCGCAACCGCCTCTCTCGTTGTTGTGGGCGCGAACACATCCACGGAAGCGCGGCTTGATCGCCATGCCGCCGCCATACGGCGTCTTGCCCGGGCCGACGAAATCCGCGCTGCCGACGTCGCACCGAAGGGCTCGGCGCAGATCATCGTCGGTGAAGCAACGGTCTGCCTGCCGCTCGGCAACCTGGTGGATCTGGCTGCTGAACAGGCGCGGCTCGAAAAGGCCATCGGCAAGGTGGATGCGGAAATGGAACGCATCGACAAGAAGCTCTCGAACGAGAAATTTGTGGCCAATGCCGATCCGGACGTCGTCGCCGCCGAGCGTGAGCGAAAGGCGGAGCTGGACGTTCAGCTGACGAGCCTTCGAACGGCCCTGAAGCGCGTTAGCGAAGCCGGCTGATCCTCGCCATCATAAACAAGCACGACAAATGCAAGCGCCCCGCATCAAGCGGGGCGCTTTTGCGTTTTGCCAACTCCTGGAATGTTGCGCCGCAGCGTCGAATCGTCACCTGTACATGGCAGGCCAATTTCAAGGGCAGGCCACGAAAATCATCGCTGGGAAGCGAAATAAGCCAATAAAAACGGTCCCATAACGGGGTTTTTTAGCGAAACTTTCGACTGTGGTTATTTGGCGACAATTCCGGTGATGCGTAGTCGATTGTTTCATTTCGCGACGGGATTATCCCAAGGGATTAGAAAAATAACCTAAAATGAGTAATTCAAGGCTTACTTATGAAATTCTTACGTAAAATATGAGGCAGTGTCGCAGAACTGTGCCACTGTGCTGAAGATTGTCATTTGCCTCAAAGCCCTTCACTCTTTTGATGATCACATTGCCTTGATTGGGGAGAGAGATGGCAAAAACTGCAATTTTTCGCGGCGCGGTATGTTTCGCAGTCAGCATTGCGGCGGTAACGCCTTCACTGGCCGGCGGTCTTGAGCGCGGCGGTTATAATATCGATCTGCTGTTCGATCCGTCCGATTACGTACTGGACAGTTCCGCAACCTTCGTCGCGCCGCAGCGCAAGGTTGAGAATGCACGGGACAATCCCAACAAGAGCCCGACCAGCCCGGTTCCGATCCCGCTGCCATCCAGCTGGAGCACGACCGCCGATGATGGCGAAAATTACTGGACGACGCGCGTTGGCGCCAAGGCGGCTATCGGTGATTTCGGCGACTGCATGTTCGATTATTCGCAGCCGTGGGGTGCGGATCTCAATCCGGGCATCTGGCAGGGCTCCAGCTACAATATCGAAACCAAGGTTAAGTCGCATAATTACGCAACGACTTGCCGCGTGAAGTTCGATCTGGGCAAGGGCGATTTCTCGATCATTGGCGGCGGTTTCTATCAGGAACTGAGCGGCTACAAATATCGTCAGGTCGTTTCGCCCATCGCACTGGCTGCAAATGGCATCCCGACGTCGATCTATAACGGCATCGGCAAGCTGGACATGGAAGGCGATGGCTGGGGCTGGCGCGCCGGCGTGGCCTACGAAATTCCTGAAATCGCGTTCCGCACGAGCCTTGTTTACAACAGCGCCGTGGACGTCGATCTGACGGGTAACGTCAATCTGACCAATCTGCCGATCGGCCTTAACCCGATTTCAGGCCGCATCACGCCCGTCTACGGCAGTGTGTCCATGCCTGATAGCATCGAGTGGAAGGTACAGTCGGGGATTGCGCCCGGCTGGCTCGCTTTCGGTTCGGTGAAGTGGACGGACTGGAGCCAGATCCAGACGATCCCATTCTGCGCCATCGGTTCGCCCACCTGCGTTGCGGGAACGCCGAGCGCCATCAATACGCTCGACCTCTTCTATCGTGACGGCTGGACGATCTCCGGCGGTATTGGCCACAAGTTCAACGAACAGTGGAGCGGCGCCGTCAGCCTGACGTGGGATCGCGGCACTTCGACTGTCATCGGCACGCAGACCGACACCTGGATGCTTGGCACGCAGCTCGTTTATTCGCCCAACAAGAACGTCGAGTTCAAGATTGCCGGTGCGCTCGGTTTGCTGACCTCCGGCAGCTCGTCCATTGGCGGTGCCCCTTGCGGTCCGCTCGGCGCACGTTGCGGCGATGAAGCAGGTTACTCCTTCGGCAACGATCTCGTTGCAGCCATCTCGACCGGCGTGAAGGTCAAGTTCTGAAGGCTTTCAACGTAAGTTGCTAAAATAAAGGTCCGGTTTACCAACCGGACCTTTTTTCATGCGCGACCTGTCATTTCTGTCAGATAAAAGTTTCTGGCCCGGGAGTTTTGTGACGATTTGGCAACACTTTTCTGCAAGCGTGTGGTCGCGTTGGAATGTGAGCATATCTGTCCATTTCCCGCCACAAACAGAGTGCTTGGCTGATGTTTAGAGGCGCGGGAATGAAAGAACATGCGGGCGTTTGATGTGGGCCTGTGGAGTTGCAAAAAGTGAAAACGGGTTTGGATTCAGGGTTTAAGCAAGTAACACGGGAAATTGGCCCGGCTTTCTTGTTTGACACTGGTCGGCGGGCGGGGAAATGCCGTGATATTGCCGGAAATTATGCCTATACCTGTCTTGACGAGAATTTGGAGCAATGACCGCAGATGACCACCGGTGGTGCGCTGGAAAGTGCTGCCGGGGAGGCGCAGTGTGTTCGAAAAATCGCGGCCCGGCGGGGTTCATATTCCGCAAAGATTGGCGTCATGCCGGGAAGAGTGAGAGAAGTTCGCTGAAATGCTGAAATGTGAAGCCAACGTTTTAAAGCCGCTCTTCATGGGCATGTTGCTTGCGTCGCTCGCAATGCCGGTTCTGGCTTTTGACATCAATGCGGGCGTGACGAAGGAGTCTGGTCCTTTCGACCTGTTCAAGTTCGGGTTCAAGGCCTACAAGAACGGCAACAAGGACGAAGCCGTCGAGGCTTATCGTTATGCGGCCGAGAAGGGCCATACCGGTTCGCGCTGGGCGCTTGCCAATATGTATGCCTATGGCGACGGCGTCGCCAAGAATGATTTCGAAGCTTTCAAGATTTACAGCGAAATTGCCAGCCAGGGCGTAGAGCCTGGGTCGGAAGACACCGGCTTTTTCGTCAATGCGCTGCTGTCTCTGGCCGATTATTACCGCCACGGTATTCCCGGAAGCCCCGTCAAAATGGACCTTTCACAGGCGCGGCAGCTTTATTTTCAGGTCGCCTCCACCTTTGGCGTCGCGGAAGCGCAGTTCCGGCTGGCGGAGATGATCCTCGCCGGTGAGGGCGGTCGCGCGGATGTGCAGCAGGCCAAGAAGTGGCTTAACCAGGCCCGCAAGCACGGCCATGCCGGCGCCATGTCGATCTTCGGCAATCTGATCTTCCAGGAAGGCCAGACGACGCAGGGGCTCGCCTTCATGACGGCGGCGCTCGACAAATGCACGGCGGCGGACTGTACCTGGATTCAGAACCTGCAGGAGCAGGCATTTTCGCTCGCTGGCGAGAATGACCGCCGGGCTGCGATCGCGCTTGCGCAGAACATGCAGTTCAACGACCCGGATTGAGCGGGTCGATCAGGCGTTTTCTTTCGCGTGCCGCGAGCCGGTCAGTTGGCCGGACTAAAATCGAAATAACCGCAAACCGGGACGTGGTCGGACGGTTTTTCCCAGCCACGAACGTGTTTTTCGATGCTGACGGTTTCCAGCCTGTCGGCCGCTTCCGCTGACAGCATCAGATGATCGATGCGGATACCGTTGTTTTTCGGCCATGCGCCGGCCTGATAATCCCAGAAGGAATAAAGTCCTGCTTCATCGGTGGTCGCGCGCGCGGCGTCGGTCAGGCCGAGGTTTTCGAGTTTGCGGAAGGCTTCTCGGGTCTTCGGCAGAAACAAGGCGTCGCCTTCCCACACGCGTGGGTCGTGGCAATCGAATGGTTCGGGGATTACGTTGTAATCTCCGGCGAGAATGAGCGGCTCTTCGAGCGCCAGCCTGTCCTCGGCAAAACGCCGCAGGCGCTCCATCCAGGCAAGCTTGTAGGGATATTTGACCGGATCGTCAGGCGGGTTGCCGTTCGGCAGGTAAAGCGAGCAGACGCGGATCGCGCCCCCTTCGACGGAAAACACGCCTTCGATGAACCGCGCCTGCTCGTCGGCATCATCGCCCGGCAGGCCACGATTGACCTCATCGGGTTTGACTTTGGAGAGCAGGGCGACGCCGTTGAAGCCTTTTTGGCCATGGGTCTCGATGTGATAACCAAGCGCCTCAATCTCCAGCCGGGGAAATCCCTCGTCGACCGACTTGATTTCCTGAAGGCAGACGATGTCAGGTGACGAATCCTTCAGCCACTGGCAGAGGTTTTCGATACGCGCCTTGACGCCATTGATGTTCCAGGTGGCAATCTTCATCGGAGTTTCCCTTTTGTGGAGGTACTTTTACCCGATGGAAAAGCGAATGCCACCGTTTTTGAAAAACGGTGGCGAGGATGTGGTGGATAGATATCGTCAGATCGAGAAGCTGGTGCCACAGCCGCAGCTTGCCACGGCATTGGGGTTCTTGATCTGGAAAGACTGGCCCAGCAGATTGTCGACGAAGTCGATTTCCGAGCCGGCCATATAGACGACCGAAAGGCTGTCGATCAGCACCTTGGCGTCGCCGCGGGCGATCACGATGTCGTCATCGGCCGGGTTTTCGGCCAGGTCGAACTTGTAGGAGAAGCCCGAGCAGCCGCCGCCTTCGACGGAGACGCGCAGCGCCTGTTTGCCGGCGTCGGCCGCAACAATCTGCGCGATTCGTTTTGCTGCCGCTTCCGAAAGGGTAATGTCGCTGTTTTCCATGTCGTTCCTCCTGCCGGGGTCAAGAACCGGAGAGCAATAATCTCGATGTCACTATTATAAACCGGTCAAATTAACGGTCTATAGCCTGCGTAAGGGGGTCTGCACGACGATGATGCTTTGCGCTGACCTCTGCGATAGGTATGAAGGGTGAATGAAAAGGTCAATGGCCGGGAGCAAAAGGACGTCGCGGCCTTGGAAAGTTACAGGTGGATGCATGATCATAGACCAGCGCGCATTGGGTTTCGGAAGTGGGGAGAGGGCGGTCTTCGCCTCGGATCCATGGACGACGCGCGGACGTCTTTTTCCCGAAGAGGGAAGCCTGACGCGTTCCGAGTTCCAGCGGGACCGTGACCGGATCGTCCACACGACAGCCTTTCGCCGCCTGAAGCACAAAACGCAGGTCTTCATCAGCCCCGATGGCGACCATTATCGCACGCGGCTCACCCACACCATCGAGGTGGCGCAGATCGCCCGCGCGCTCGCCCGTGCGCTGAAGCTGGATGAGGATCTGGCCGAGGGCGTGGCGCTGGTGCATGATTTCGGCCACACGCCCTTCGGCCATACCGGCGAAGACGCGCTGGATGCGGTGTTGCTGCCCTATGGCGGCTTCGACCATAACGCCCAGTCGCTGCGCATCGTCACCAAGCTGGAGCGCCGTTATGCCGAATATGACGGCATCAACCTGACCTGGGAAACGCTGGAAGGCCTCGTCAAGCACAATGGCCCGCTGGTGAATGCGGAGGGCGAGGGCATAAAAGGTCCGGTTCCGCTGCCCATCCTCGAATATTGCCAGCTGCAGGATCTCGAGATCGGCAGCTATGCCAGCCTCGAGGCGCAGGTGGCGGCGATTGCCGACGACATCGCCTATAATACCCATGACATCGATGACGGTCTGCGTGCCGGTTATCTCACCTTTGAAATGCTGGAGGAGGTGCCATTCCTCAGCGGCTTGATGGCGCAGGTGCGCGCGAAATATCCTGTTCTCGACAAGGAACGGTTCGCCAACGAGATCATGCGGCGGCAGATCACCCACATGGTTGAGGATGTGATCGGCGTGGCGCAGCAGAATCTCGCCCGGCTGAAGCCGCAGCGGGCTGCCGACATCAGGGCCGCGGATTTTACTGTCGCGACCTTCTCGCCCGAGATGGCCGAGACGGACCGGCAGATCAAGAAGCTGCTCTTTGCCCATATCTACCGGCACCCGGACATCATGCGCATCCGCGCCGGCGCCACGCAGATCGTCACCGATCTTTTCCACCGTTATATGGAGACGCCGGCGGAAATGCAGAGCCACTACTGGGTGGACAGCATTTCCGGCATGAGCGTTGCGGCAAAGGCGCGGCATGTGGGCGACTATCTGGCGGGCATGACCGACAGTTATGCACTGCGCGCCCACCAGCGGCTGTTTGACCGCACCCCCGATTTGAGATAGGGCAGCGGGCGATCGCGAAGCCCGACCGGCTAATATACCGGACATGAACAGAAGCCCTTCGCGCAGGTTGGAACGATGAACATTTTTGCCGATTTCGATACCAGGATCAAAAACGCGCTCGAGACGCTCGACCTCGTGAAAGAGAACCGTGAAAAGGTCGATTTCAGTCGAATTACCGTCGAATCCCCACGCGATCTCAGCCACGGCGATGTCGCGACCAATGCAGCCATGGTGCTCGCCAAGCCGCTCGGCACCAATCCGCGGGCGCTGGCCGAACTCATCGTGCCGGCGCTTCAGGCGGATGGCGATGTCGATAGCGTCAATGTCGCCGGTCCCGGCTTCATCAATCTCAAGGTTTCGGTCGGTTACTGGCAGCGCCTTCTCGCTGACATGATCGGGCAGGGCATCGATTTCGGCCGCTCCACTGTCGGTGCCGGCCAGAAGATCAACGTCGAATATGTCTCGGCCAACCCGACCGGCCCGATGCATGTCGGCCATTGCCGTGGCGCCGTTGTGGGCGACACGCTGGCGAACCTGCTCGCCTTTGCGGGTTATGGCGTTACCAAGGAATATTACATCAACGATGCCGGCTCGCAGATCGATGTGCTGGCCCGCTCCGTGTTCCTGCGTTATCGCGAGGCGCTGGGCGAGGATATCGGCACCATTCCGTCCGGTCTCTATCCGGGTGACTATCTCGTTCCGGTTGGACAGGCGCTCGCGGATGAATATGGCATCAAGCTGCGCACCATGCCTGAAGAAAAATGGATGCCGATCGTCAAGGACAAGGCCATCGACGCGATGATGGCGATGATCCGCGAGGATCTGGCGCTTCTCAACGTCCGGCACGACGTGTTTTTCTCGGAGCGCACGCTGCATGAGGGCAATGGCGGGCCGATCCTCTCGGCGATCAACGACCTCACCTTCAAGGGCCATGTCTACAAGGGCACGCTGCCGCCGCCGAAGGGCGAATTGCCTGATGACTGGGAAGACCGCGAACAGACCCTGTTTCGCTCCACCGAGGTGGGCGACGACATGGACCGTGCGCTGATGAAGTCGGATGGTTCCTACACCTATTTCGCCGCCGACGTCGCCTATTTCAAGAACAAGTTCGACCGTGGTTTTTCCGAGATGATCTATGTGCTCGGCGCCGACCACGGCGGTTACGTCAAGCGTCTGGAAGCGGTTGCGCGCGCCGTCTCCGAAGGCAAGTCCAAGCTGACGGTTCTTCTGTGCCAGCTCGTCAAGCTGTTCCGTGACGGCGAGCCGGTGAAGATGTCGAAACGCTCCGGCGACTTCGTCACGCTGCGCGATGTTGTCGACGAAGTCGGTCGCGATCCCGTGCGATTCATGATGCTTTACCGGAAGAATTCCGAGCCGCTGGACTTCGATTTCGCGAAAGTGACCGAACAATCGAAGGATAATCCAGTATTTTATGTGCAATATGCGCACGCTCGCTGCATGTCGATCTTCCGGCAGGCGCAGGAGGCGTTTCCGGGCTTGTCCCCATCGGCGGAAGACATGGCAAGGTCCGTTTCTTTAATCAGCGATATCAATGAGTTGCAGCTGGTTGCTAAGCTTGCCGAATATCCGCGTCTGATCGAATCTGCGGCCCTTGCTCACGAGCCGCACAGGCTTGCATTTTACCTCTATGATCTGGCCAGCTCCTTCCACGGACACTGGAACAAGGGCAAAGACAATCCGGAATTACGTTTTATTAACGATAAAAACCGAGAATTAAGCATTGCCAGACTCGGGCTGGTGAATGCTGTCGCAAATGTTTTGAGGTCCGGCCTCACGCTTTTAGGAGCGGACGCACCTGCTGAAATGCGATAACATCTCACCATTATTTGCTCACAATACGCTGGCAAGAGCTGCAATGCGTAGATGGTGGAACACGTAATGGTCGAAAAAAATGTCGCGTATAACCGGGACACCCGGTCCGAAGGGTTCGCTGACAACGATCCTCTGGCAGAGCTGGCGCGGATCGTCGGCTTTGAAGATCGTCCTTCGCATGCGGGTTCCGACGCTGCGCCACGCGCTGTTTCGCCGGCTACCCGCCGCGAACCCGAATTCAATCTTGAGGACGAGCTGCTTCGGGAGTTTGAGGTTTATGATGCGCCGCACGCCGATCCGGTCGTTCTCGATCCGGCAAACGATGTCCGTGCGGGCATTCATCCCAACGATTTCATGCAGCGCGTCGAGCAGGTGTTTGCCCGCCGCGAGCCGGAGCTTGCGCCGGTTGCCGAGCCAGAAGCCGCTGCCGCGCCT